>JANJUH010000161.1 GCA_024710675.1 Lysobacterales bacterium | reverse complement strand
CCCCCCCCCCCCCCCCCCCTGCCCCGCGCCCCGCGCCCCCTGCCCCATGCCCCCTGCCCCCTGCCCCCTCCGGAGTTCCGCACAGGCCGAAGAGAGGCAGGTGCTCGTGAGCCGTCGGCATCACGCCACCCGATACTTCCGGTATACCGGCTCCCAAACCTGTGCACGGATGCGCGCGTCGATCTCGGCTTCCGGAATCGCCTCGGCCACGCCGTCGGCGATCGCCTGGCGGGCGGTTTCGGCCGCCACCGCCAGTGACACCGCCCGCAACTGGTCGACCGGCGGCAACAGGCGCGCGCTCGGGTCCTGACGGGCCGGCGACAAGGCCGCCAGCGCCCGTCCTGCGGCCATGAACATCGTATCGGTCACACGCCGCGCACCAACCGCCAGCACCGCGAGGCCCACACCCGGGAAGATGTAGGAGTTGTTGGTCTGGTTGATCGGGATGTCCCTGCCCTTCCACGGCACCGGCGCAAAAGGACTGCCGGTGCCGATCAGCGCGCGACCGTCGGTCCACTCGATCAGGTCGCCGGGCTTGGCCTCGGTGCGCGAGGTCGGGTTCGACAGCGGGAAGATGATCGGCCGCTCCACATGGCGCGCCATCTCGCGAACCGCGGCCTCGGTGAAGGCACCGGCCTGGCCGGAGACGCCGATCAGCGCCGTCGGCTTGGCATTGGCCATCACATCCTCGAGCCCGATCCGGCCCGGCTCGGCCAGTCGCCAGCCCGCCACGGCCTCGGCCGACTGCGCGAACTGGGCGCGATCGCCCGCCACCTCGCGCAAGCCGTGCGCCACCAGTCCCTTGCTGTCGAGCACGTAGAAGCGCGCCAGCGCCTCGGATTCGCTCAGGCCCTCTTCCATCATCGCCTTGACCAGCAGGCCGGCGATGCCGGTGCCCGCGGCACCGGCGCCGACAATGCAGATGCGCTGCTCGCGCAAGGGCACGCCGGTTACGCCAATCGCCGCCATCAAGGTGCCGGCAGCAACGGCCGCGGTGCCCTGGATGTCGTCGTTGAAGGTGCAGAGCCGGTCGCGATAGCGCTCCAGCAACACACCCGCGTTGGCGCCCGCGAAGTCTTCCCACTGCAGCAGCACATCGGGCCAGCGCTCGCTGACCGCGGCGACGAACTCCTCGACGAAGGCGTCGTAGTCCTCGCCGCGGATGCGCGGGTTTCGCCAGCCGACGTAGAGCGGATTGTCGAGGCGCTCCTCGTTGTTGGTGCCGACATCGAGAAAGATCGGCAAGGTGGCCTGCGGATGGATGCCGGCGCAGGCGGTGTACAGCGAGAGCTTGCCGATCGAGATGCCCATGCCACCGGCACCCTGGTCACCGAGGCCGAGGATGCGCTCGCCATCGGTGACGACAATCACCCGCACCTTGTCGTAGCGCGGGTCGGCGAGGATCTCGCGCATGCGATGGCGGTTCGGATAGCTCAGGAACAATCCGCGCGGCCGCCGCCAGATCTCCGAAAAACGCTGGCAACCCTCGCCCACCGTCGGCGTGTAGACCAGCGGCAGCGTCTCCTCGATGTTGCGCACCAGCAGCGCATAGAACAGCGTCTCGTTGATGTCCTGCAAATCACGCAGGAAGGCATAGCGCTCGAAATCGGTCGCGAAACTGCGCAGCACCTTCATGCGCCGCCGCACCTGGTCATCGAGGTTGCCGATGGTCGGCGGCAGCAGGCCGTGGAGGTGGAAGGTGTCGCGTTCCTCTTCACTGAAGGCCGTGCCCTTGTTGAACAGCGGCTGGTTGATCAGCTCGACGCCGGACAGGCGGGCATCGATCAGGACATCGGCAGGCTGGGACGGACTGGCCACGGCGCACTCCCCTTCGGTGGTGAGGGGACGATACGCCAAGGTCGTGACGGATGTGGGCGCGAGTGCTTCGTCCGGCACGATGGATTGACGAGTCTTTGGGTCGCAAGAAGCGTCGGCATGAATGCCGACCCACAGGCTGGCGTTGCTCTTGGTGGGTCCGGATTCTTCCGGACGCTCTGGTGCGCCGCCCCGAGCGCGACAGCGTATCCGCCGCGCCCTGAGGCACGAAACCGGACCGCTGAAAGATCTGGCCGCTACCTGCGGTCTAAGGCCCCGTTGCCCGTATCGAAGAAATCCGTCCCATGCCCATCGAACTCGCGCGATTGCACCGATCCCTGGAAGGCCGACTTGCCGGCATCGGCACCGATGTCTCCCTGCTCCTGCTGCGACTGATCCTCGCCTTCGAGTTTGGCGAGGCTGGCCTCGAAAAGCTCGAGGGCGAGAACTGGTTTGCCCATGTGCAGGAGCAGTTTCCCTTTCCCTTCAACAGGGTGCCCACCGACCTGTCCTGGGCGATGGCCACCTGGACCGAGATCATCGCGGCGGCGCTGCTCGCCGCCGGCCTGGCAACACGGTTCTCGGCTTTCAGTCTGCTGATCCTGACCGGCGTGGCCACGGCCAGCGTGCACTGGCCCGAGTCCTGGTCCAGCTTCACCGATCTGTGGATGGGTTACGCGATCACCGACAAGGGCCAGGGCAACTTCAAGCTGCCACTGCTGTTCGCGCTGATGCTCTGGCCGCTGGTTTTTGTCGGCCCGGGGCGGATCAGCCTGGACGCCATTGTCGCGCACACGGTATCCCGCCCAAAGGCGCCCGCCATGCCCTGCGACGACGCACTGACCCTCGCCCTGGTGCTGCTGATTTTCGGATTACCGCTGGCCCAGGTCCTGCCCAAGCTGGGCTACGGCCTGGTGGCGCTGGGGACTGCCGCGGCGGCGTTCGCCGCCTGGCGCACACGCCACGCCACCGCTTCGATCTGAGCCATCCCCGACGCCCACGGATCCGACCATGACCTTCGCCCGCCTGCTGTTGTGTACGCTGTGGCTGCCCATCGGCGCCGCATTCGCCGCCCCCGCGCCATCGGCCACCGACGTGCAGCCCCTGCTGGTCGGCAGCCCGGCTGCCGACGCACCGCTGCGCACCCTGGAGGGCAGAGACACCACCCTGCGTGCCGTGCTCGCCGGCAAGCCCACGCTGCTGGTTTTCTACCGCGGCGGCTGGTGTCCTTTCTGCAACCTGCAACTGGCGGAACTGCGCCATCTTGCGCCGGATCTGGAAAAGCATGTTGTGCAACTGGTGGCCGTCAGCCCGGACCGCCCCGAGGCGCTCTCGCAGACACTGGAGCAGGGCGACATCGATTTCCGCTTGCTCTCCGACAGCAAGGCCGAGCTGATGCGAGCCTTCGGCATCGCCTTCACCGTCGATGCCGATACCCGCAAGCGTCTGGCCGAGTACGGCATCGACCTGGCGCAGGCCAGCGGCGAAGCCCACCACGCGCTGCCGGTCCCCAGTGTCTTCCTGATCGACGCGGCCGGCACCGTGCAGTTCAGCTACGTCAACCCGGATTACCGCACGCGCGTACCCCTGCGCATCGTGCGGGCGGCGATCGAGGCAGTGGCGCTCGGCGAAGCCGGACGACCCATGCGATGAGCGGCCTGCGCCTGCTCGCACTGCTGTGGGCGCTGACCAGCGCCCCGCTGGCTGTCGCCTTCGACCACCAGCACAGCGCCTTCAGCGTGCTATTGCAGGCGCATGTGCAGTGGAGTGCCGACGGCAGTGCGAGCACGATGGACTACGCCGGCCTGCGGCGCGATCGCGCGGCGCTGGAGGCCTACCTGACCGAACTGTCAGCGGTGACAACGGCCGACTTCGATCGCTGGAGTGAGGCCCAGCGCCTGGCCTTCCTGATCAATGCCTACAACGCCTACACCCTGGCGCTGATCGCCGATGCCGATCCTGAGCCGGAATCGATCCGCGATCTCGGCAGCTGGCTGCGCTCGCCGTGGAAACGACGCTTCTTCACGCTGCTCGGCGAAAAGCGCTCACTCGACGATGTCGAACACGGCCTGATCCGCGGCGCCGCGGACTTTTCCGAGCCGCGCATCCACTTCGCGGTCAACTGCGCCTCGATCGGCTGCCCGGCGCTGCGCGACGAAGCCTACGTCAGCGATCGCCTCGACGCGCAACTCGAAGACCAGACCCGGCGCTTCCTGGGCGACCGCAGTCGCAATCGCTTCGATCGGGCGGCACGGACACTGTACGTCTCGAAAATCCTTGACTGGTATGGCGATGACTTTGCCCTGGCCTTTCGTGGCGGCAATTCGCGGGCGGAGTTTCTGAGCGCCTATGCCGTGGCGCTGGGCCTCGACCAGGCCGCCACCGCGGATCTGCAGGCCGGAAGGCTGAAGATCGATTTCCTGGACTACGACTGGCGGCTCAACGGGCGCCGGCCCTGAGCCGCAAAGGCGCGGACCTAATGCGTCACCGCCGATCGCGCCCAGAGGGCGCTACGTCGACACGGGCGTGGCTCTCGGAGGAGCGCGCTCTGCGCGCG
>JANJUH010000070.1 GCA_024710675.1 Lysobacterales bacterium | reverse complement strand
GGCCGCTGGCGCTTTCGCCTGATCCTGCTCTCGGCCCGGCGCGCTGCCCTGCATGCCCTGATCGACCGCGCCATCGAGGCGGCCGCGCAGCGAGCCCGCGACCGCCGCCTGCGCTGGCACGTGGATGTGGATCCGCTGGATTTCAGTTGAAGCGGTGAGTGGTCCGCGCGCCGGCGGTGCGCTCGGTGGTGAGTGCTGAATGGCAGAGGCAATGGCGTCTCGACGCGCCGCTTCTGCCATTCACCACTCACCATTCACCACTCACCGCTATTGCTGGCCCATGCCATCATCCACGCGATGACCCCACCCACCCTCGAAACCCTCTGGCTCGGCCGCCAGCCTTACGAGCCGGTCTGGCGTGCGATGCAGGCCTACACTGATCGCCGCGACGGCGATACGCCGGATGCGCTGTGGCTGCTCGAGCATGACCCGGTCTACACCCTGGGCCAGGCCGGCAAGCCAGAGCACGTGCTGGCGCCGGGCGACATTCCGGTGCTGCCAGTCGATCGCGGTGGGCAGGTCACTTATCACGGCCCTGGCCAACTCGTCGCCTATCCGCTGCTCGACCTGCGCCGGCTCGGCATCGGCGTGCGTGAGCTGGTCTGGCGCCTGGAGGAGGTGGGCGTCCGCCTGCTGGCGGGCTACGGCATCAGCGCGGCGCGTCGTGAGGGTGCGCCCGGTTTGTACGTCGACGGGGCGAAGATCCTCGCGATCGGGGTGCGCGTGCGCCGCGGCTGCACCTTCCATGGCATCGCACTGAATGCTTCGATGGATCTCGAGCCCTACACGCGGATCAATCCCTGCGGCTACCGCGGGCTGGCGGTGACCGAGATCGCCGCCTTCGCGCCGGTGCCGCCGCTAACCGATCTGGCGCGCCAGTACGCGGCCTGCCTGGCTGCCGTCTTCGGCCATGCCGAGCCTGCAGTGATCGACGCCCTGCCGCCGCAACTGCACGCGGCGCAGCCTGCGCCGGCCTGAAGCGCGGCTGGGCCCCCAGGTCGCCTGCTCGCGGCGGGTGGTACGATTGCAGGCCTATCCACAGCAGGTGGTCCGGCATCCGATGGCAGTCTCCAGTCGTTCCATTCCGGCCCTGGTCGTCGGTGAAAAGCAGGTGGCCGAGGACAAGATCGCGCGCAATCCGGTGACCTTCGACGCCAGCCGGCCGATGTTGCGCAAACCGGGCTGGATCCGCGTCAAGCTGCCGACCGGCAATGCCGTCGAGCAACTCAAGGCCACGCTGCGCGCCAATCGTCTGGTCACCGTCTGCGAGGAAGCCTCCTGCCCGAACATTCACGAGTGCTTCGGCAAGGGCACCGCCACCTTCATGATCCTGGGCGAGGTCTGCACGCGCCGCTGCGCCTTCTGCGATGTCGCCCACGGCCGCCCGAAGCCGCCGGATGCCGAGGAACCGGCGAACCTGGCGCGCACCATCGCGCAGATGTCGCTGCGCTATGTCGTCATCACCTCGGTGGACCGTGACGACCTGCTCGATGGCGGCGCCGGCCATTTTGCAGCCTGCATCCAGGCAGTCCGGGAACAAAGTCCGCGGATCACGATCGAAGTGCTGGTGCCGGACTTTCGCGGGAAGGGACGCATGGAAAGGGCGCTCGATGCGCTGGCGGCGGCGCCGCCGGATGTGTTCAACCACAATCTCGAGACCGTGCGCGGTCGTTACCTCGAAGTGCGCCCGGGTGCGGATTACGACTGGTCGCTGCGCCTGCTCGCCCAGTTCAAGGCCCGGCACCCCGAGATTCCGACCAAGAGCGGCATCATGCTGGGGCTGGGGGAGACGCGTGAGGAAGTCGAGGCGACGCTGCGCGACCTCAAGGCCCACGATGTCGACATGGTGACGATCGGCCAGTACCTGCAGCCCAGTGCCCATCACCACCCGGTGATCCGTTACTGGACCCCGGAGGAATTCGACGAGCTGGCCCAATTCGGCGACTCGCTCGGTTTCAGCCATGTCGCATCGGGGCCGCTGGTACGTTCCTCCTATCACGCCGACCGCCAGGCGCATGCCGCCGGCGTCGCCGGCTGAGAAGGCGGCGTATGCACGGTTCGGGTCTTCCGTCACATGCGCCGCGCCCCGTGCTGCGGCATGCTGGTTCACGGCCGTGGCATCCAGCCGCGGCCCTTCTGGAGTTGCCCATGAAGCTGCGTCACTGCGCCCTGATCCTCGCCCTCGCCCTGGCGGCGCCGGCCTTCGCCAAGCCGAAGGCGGTCAGCGAGGCCGAACTCACGCCGACCGAGCGGCAGGCCGAGGCCGCGGTCTGGGTCAAGCGCTACCTGACCCGGCTGCACTACGCCAGCAAGCCGCTCGACGACGCGATGTCCGCGGAGATGCTGAAGCGTTACCTGTCCTCCCTCGACAGCGAAAAGGTCTTCTTCCTGGCCGAGGACGTCCGCGCCTTCGAGGCGAGCTATGGCACCCGCCTGGACGATCTGATCGAGTCCGAGCAGGTCGACGCGCCCTTCGAGATCTTCAAGGTCTACCTGAAGCGCATGCGCGAGCGCACCGAGCACGCACGCGGCCTGCTGAAGAAGGGCTTCGATTTCAGCGTCGACGAGGATTATGTCTACGACCGCAAGGACGCACCGTGGCCGGCCAGCCGCGCCGAGCTCGACGAGCACTGGCGCCAGCGCGTCAAGAACGACTGGCTGCGCCTGAAGCTGGCGGGCCGCGA
>JANJUH010000066.1 GCA_024710675.1 Lysobacterales bacterium | reverse complement strand
CAGCGCCGCAGCGCTGGTGTCGATCGTGGGCGGCCTCGTGCTGCTGGGCGGACCGGTGCGGCCCACGGCGGCCTCTCCGCCGCCGTCGGAGCGCCCTCTGGGCGCGTTGGTGCTTGCGGCGAATCCATCGCGCCCAGAGGGCGCTCCTACGGTCGGGGATGGAGCTGTGGCGCCATAACCGATCTCAGACGAAGCGCCCTTCCTGGTAATCCACGAAAGCCTGCATCAGCTCTTCGCGGGTGTTCATCACGAAGGGGCCATAACGGGCCACCGGCTCGCGCAGCGGGCGGCCGGCGACCAGGATCGCGCGGGTCGCCTCCGAACCGCCCTTCACCACCAGCTCGCCGCCCTCGCCCAGGACCGCAAGCTGGCTGCGCGCGAGGCGCTGGCGTCCGGCCGCCGCGAGCACGTCGAGACCGCCTTCGTACACGTAGAGGAAGGCCGCATGCCCGACAGGTACCGGCAAGCTCAACGCGGCACCGGGCGCCAGGTCGAGGTCGAAGTACACCGGATCGGTCGCCGGCTGCACGATCGGGCCCTCGGCACCCAGCAGGCTTCCTGCGATCAGCTTGACCCGCGCACCCGGCGCAGCCTCGACCACCGGCAAGGCTTCGGGCGCGTATTCCTGGTACTTCGGTGCCGTCATCTTGTCGCGCGCCGGCAGGTTGATCCAGAGCTGGAAGCCGCGCATGCGGCCCTCCTGCTGCTCGGGCATCTCCGAGTGGACCAGGCCCCGGCCGGCGGTCATCCACTGCACCGCGCCGGGCACCAGCACCCCTTCGTTGCCCTGGTTGTCCTTGTGGCGCATGCGCCCGTCGATCATGTAGGTGACGGTCTCGAAACCGCGATGCGGATGGTCCGGGAAGCCGGCGATGTAGTCCTGCGGACGATCGGTGCCGAACTCATCCAGCATCAGGAAGGGATCGAGGTCGCCCAGCATCGGCGTGCCGATCAGCCGGGTCAGGCGCACGCCGGCGCCGTCCTGGGTCGGCATCCCGGGGATCAGGCGCAGCACCCGGCGGGCGCTGGCAGTGGGAGCAAGAGTCGCGGACATGATCGTTCTCCGGTTCAGGCGGCACGCGCCAGGGGCGCGGCCAGTTCGACGCGGGCGGCTTCGAGGGCCTGCTGGCGGCGGTCGCCACCGCGGGCCAGGCCGGCCGCCGTGATGTGACGAATATCGGTGATGCCGAGGAAACGCAGCATGAAATCGAGGTAGCTCTGCTGGTGCTCGCTGGGACCGCCCCAGGCATGCTCGCCACCGCTGGTCGAGATCACGATGGCGCACTTGCCCTTGGCCAGCCCTTCCGGACCGTTCGTGGTGTAGCGGAAGGTCTTGCCGGCCACCGCAATCCGATCGATCCACGCCTTCAATGTCGAGGGGATCGAGAAGTTGTACATCGGCGCGCCGATCACCAGCACATCGGCGGCCAGGAAGTCGTCCATGACGCGCGCGGCACGATCGGCCTCGGCCGGGTTGGCGCCGGCCAGGCTGCCACCGCTCAGGTGCGGCAGCGGGTCGGCGTCGAGATCGAGGTGGGTCAGCTCGATCGCTCCATGTTCGCGGCGAAGCGCCTCGACGGCCTCGCGGGTGAGCTGGCGGCTGGCACTCTGGTTGCCGAGGATGCTGGAATCGATCTGCAGGACTTTCATGGTGGATGCTCCCCTGGATGGTGGATATCATCCTATCTGCGCCTCCTATTGGTGATAATCCGCCAAATTCGACACGGCTTGTTCCATCCATGAACCTTATCGATGCGATTTCCCTGGACGATCTGCGCCTGTACGCGGCCGTCGTCCGCCACGGGGGCTTCTCCGCCGCCGCGCGCGCCACCGGCATCCCCAAGTCGCGCTTGTCGCGGCGTATCGACGGGCTCGAAGAGCGCTTGGGCGTGCGCCTGCTGCAGCGCTCGACCCGGCGCTTCGTCGTCACCGAACTGGGCGCTGCCCTGCACCGCCACAGCGAGGCGATGCTGGCCGAGGCCGAGGCGGCGATCGAGGCAGTCGCGCGCGCCACCGCCGAACCACGCGGACGCCTGCGGGTGGCCTGCCCGATCGCGGTGGCCTCGTCGATGCTCGCGCCGGTGCTGCCCGAGTTCCTGCATCGCCACCCGCAGGTGCAGCTCGAACTCGAAGTGGCCAACCGGCGGGTCGATGTGCTGGCCGAAGGCTTCGATGCGGCGCTGCGCGTACGCCAGCAACCGAGTGGCGAGGATGGTCTGGTGATGCGTCGTTTCGCCGACCTCGCCGAGGTGCTGGTCGCCTCACCCGAGTGGCTGGCCCGCCATGCGCCACTGCAGCGACCCGAAGACCTCGCCGAGCATTGCCTGATGAGCTACCTGCCCGGTGGCGAGGAGCGCCTGATCTGCCTGCAGTCCGATGCCGGTGACCGGATCGAGGTGCCCGTGCGCCCCCGCGTCACCTGCGCCGAGTTCCAGGTCCTGCTCGAATGCGCGCTCGCCGGCCTCGGCATCGCCCATGTCCCGCGCTCGGTGGCGGCCGCCGCCATTGCCAGCGGGCGACTGTCGATCGTGCTGCCCGAGTGGCGCCTGCCGCTCGGAATCTTCCACGTCGTGTTCCCGCACCGGCGCGGGCTGCTGCCGGCGGTGCGGGCCTTCATCGATTTCCTGGTGGAGAGGATGCCGGCGGTGGCGGGAGGCAGCGCCATGGGCGAACCTGTGCAACCGTAGGAGCGCGCTCTGCGCGCGATCGGGCCGGCGGCAAGATTGGATCGCGCCCGAGGGCGCTCCCACGGAAGGCCGCGCCGACCACCACAACCGCAGGAGCGCGCTCTGCGCGCGATTGGGATTGGATCGCGCCCAAGGGCGCTCCTGCGGCGGCCGTCACATGGCCATCGTCAGGTCCGGATCAACGGATCCTGAGCCCCCAGCCGAACAACTCTCCGCGCACGCGCAACTCGCGCAGTTCGAAGGCGGCATCAGGCGCCAGCACCGCCGCCATCGCCTCGACCTGTACCCGCGTCAACGCGTGAGCGACGAGTTCGGACTGGCGCAGTTCGTCGTCGGCCAGGTGCTGCGACAACGCAGCGAGCTGCGATTCCACCGTCGTGGGGCCGAGACTTGGCGCCGCTTGCGCCAGCTTGATCACCGCCACCAGGGTCTCGTGCAGCACATCCGGCGCGAAGGCGGACTGCGCGCGTTCGTGGACCTGTTTGAGGGCCGCATCGAAAGCGGCACGAGGCGCGCCCTGCCCTGCACCCTCGGCGTGCCGCGGCAGGAACTGGCGCGCCGCAGCCAGCAGTCCCCCGTCCTGTTGCAGGAAGGCCAGGTGCTCCAGTTCCGCGCGACCGATGCGCACCGGCAGTGCCGATACGTGATGCAGCACGAAGGCGAAGCGCGCCTGCGGCCCTGCCACCCTGCGTGCCTCCGGCAGGCTGCGCGCCAGGTCGCTGTACTCGATGCCGTACTGGCTGGTGACGAGATCGAATCGGCCTTTGGCAAAGGGAAGGCGCTCGGCCGCGATTCCGACATGAAAGCGGATCCGCTCACGATGCGCGGCCGGCAGTCCGGCGTGCCAAGCGGGACGCACCTCGGCCAGGTCGACCGCATCGATCTCCGGCAGGTCCGGACAAAGATCCGCGATCAGCTTGGGCAACGGCCCATTGCCAGTCGCGAGATCCAGCACCCAGCTGCTGGCGTCGAGATCGGCGCAGGCCTCGCGCCAGAAGGCGCCGATGTCGTCGTCGTAGTTGCCGGCGAAACTGGTCGCGCAGGAATGCAGCGCGCCACTGGCCCAGTAGCGGCTCCAGCTTTCGCGTCGCTCCTCGTCGCTCATGGCGCCAACTCGGCGCGCACCGGACCTGCGAGCAGCACACAGGCGGCCTCGATCATCTCGGCCGTCACATCGAGGTGCGTCACGAAGCGGATCGTCTGTGGGCCGAAAGCCGAGGCCTTGATGCCATGGCGGGCGAGCGAAGCGAGCGCAGCCTCGGCGCTGATCGAGCCGGCCAGGTCGAAGATCAGGATGTTGGTGTGGACCGGACGCAGCGCAGCCACGTAGGGCTGCCCGGCCAGTACGGCGGCCAGCCGGCGCGCGTGGGCGTGATCCTCGCGCAGACGGTCGACATGATGATCGAGGGCATGCAGGCCCGCCGCGCAAAGGATGCCGATCTGGCGCATGCCGCCGCCGAAGCCCTTGCGCAACCGCCGCGCCTTGGCGATGAAGTCGGCGCGCCCGACCAGCAGCGAGCCGACCGGCGCGCCCAGGCCCTTGGACAGGCAGATCGACAGGCTGTCGAAGGCCCTGCCCCAGTCCTGCGTCGCCTCGCCGGTCTCGGCCAGCGCATTGAACAGGCGCGCGCCGTCGAGATGCAGCGCCAGACCGCGTTCACGGCAGAGATCGCGGATCGGCAGCACCTGCTCCAGGCGGTAGTAGCTGCCGCCGGCGGCGTTGCAGGTGTTCTCCAGCACGACAAGGCGCGAGCGCGGCAGCCAGTCGGCCTTGGGCTTGATCGCACGCGCCACCTGCTCGGCCGTCAGCCGGCCGTGGTCGCCCGGGATGGTCTGGATCGCGATCTGCGAGTGAAAGGCGTAGCCACCGTTCTCGTAGCGGAAGACGTGCGAGGTCTCCTCGCAGATCAGCTCGTCCATCGGCTCGGTGTGGGCCTTGATGGCGATCTGGTTGCTCATCACGCCCGAAGGCATGAACAGCGCCGCCTCGTGCCCGAACAGCGCCGCGACCCGTGCCTCCAGCGCCTTCGCGGTCGGGTCCTCGCCGAACACATCGTCACCGACCTCGGCAGCCAGCATGGCCTGGCGCATGGCCGGCGTGGGACGGGTGACGGTGTCGCTGAGGAGGTTGATCGGGCTTTGCATGGGATGTTGGGGTGTGATGGTTTCTGGACTCGGGACTCGGTGCAAGCTCTCACGTGTTGGTGTGGGAGCGCCCTTGTGGCGCGATCTTCAGGGCTTGTACCGCCTCACATTGCTCACCCCGCGCGGCAAACGGAACTGAGGCAAGACCTCTTCCCCCTCTCCCCAACCCCTCTCCCACCAGGGGAGAGGGGCTTCAAGAGCGCAGCGTCTTCCTCCCCTCTCCCCTCGTGGGAGAGGGGCGGGGGAGAGGGGGCAGCTCTCGCCACTCACCGCTCACCACTCACCGCTCCTCAAGCCCGCGCCAACCGCGCCGCCTCCGCCAGGTCGACACTGACCAGCCGCGACACGCCGGGTTCGCGCATGGTGACGCCGGCGAGCTGGCTAACCGATTCCATCGTGACCTTGTTGTGGGTGACGATCAGGAATTGCACGCTGCGGCTCATCTCGACGACCATCTGGCTGAAGCGGCCGACGTTGGCCTCATCGAGCGGTGCATCGACTTCGTCGAGCAGGCAGAACGGGGCCGGATTGAGGCGGAAGATCGCAAAGACCAGCGCGACTGCGGTCAGCGCCTTCTCGCCGCCCGAGAGCAGGCCGATGCTCGCCGGCTTCTTGCCCGGCGGACGGGCGATGATGTTGACACCGGTGGTGAGCAGATCCTCGCCGGTCAGTTCCAGCAGCGCGTGGCCACCGCCGAACAGACGCGGGAACAGCTCCTGCACGCCGGCGTTGACGCGATCGAAGGTCTCCTTGAAGCGCGTGCGCGTCTCGCGGTCGATCTTGCGGATCGCCTCCTCGAGCGTCTCCAGCGCCTGGGTCAGGTCGGCGTGCTGGGCGTCGAGGTAGGTCTTGCGCTCGCTCTGCTCTTCCAGTTCCTTGATCGCCGCGAGATTGACCGGCTCGAGCTTGCGGATGCGCTGCTCGAGATCGGTCCCGCGTGCCTCCCAGGCCGGCAGGTTCGCGGCCGGATCCATCGCTGCCAGCACCGCCTCGCGGTCATGGCCATCGGCGGTGAGCGCCTCGACGATGTCCTCGGCCTTGATCCTGAGCGCCTGCTCGGCGAGCTGGGCGGCGGCCTTCTTCTCGCGCGCCTGCGCGAGCTGGTGATCGAGGCGCTGGCGCTCCTGGTCGCAGCGGCGCAGCTTGAGATCGAGTTGTTCCAGCGCCTGGCGCGCATCGGCCAGGCGCTTGTCGACCAGCACGCGCTGGTCGAGGTGCACGCGCAAGGTGTTCTCCAGCCCCGCGATCGGCTCCTCGTTCTCGGCCTTCTGCGCCTGGATCGTCTGCCGGCGCTGGCCGAGCTGACCGAGCTGGGCCTCGATGCGGGCGATTGCGGCTTCGAGCGAGCGCACCGCGGTGCGTTGGCCTTCGACGGCGAGCGCGAGCCCGCGTTCGGCATCCTGCGCGGCGCGGGCCTCAACCCGCGCCTGGTCGCGCGCGGCGATCAGGCCGGCGCGTTCGGCCTCGAGGGCCGTGCGCAGATCGGCCGAGACTTCGAGCCGCGACATCGCAGCATCCAGGCGCCCGCGCGCCTCACGCTGCTGCTGCTCGACCTGCTTGCTCTGCTGGGCGAGCTGTTCGCGCTCGCGCCCGAGTGCTTCGCGGCGCTGGCGCTCCTGTTCGACGCGGCCCTCGACGGCCTTGACGCGACCGGATGCATCGGCGAGTCGACGATGGGCTCCGTAGAGCTCGGATTGCGCGGCATCACGGGCCTTGACGGCTTCGGCGACGGCGCCACGGGCTTCGACGATCCGGCCGTCAGCGCCACTGATCGCCGCCTCCAGCTCGCCGATCTTCAGCTTCAACGCCTCGATCTCGCGGCCACGCTCGATGACGCCTTCGTGGCCCTGGCGGCCGCGGTCGATACGCCGCCAGCCGGGGCCGAACCAGTGGCCGTCGCGGCTGATCACGCTCTCGTGCGGCGCCAGCGTCGCGGCCATCGCACGCGCCTCGGCCAGATCGGCGGCGCAGCGGATCGCACCCAACCAGGCGTTGACCACGGCAGGGCCCTGCACCTTCGCCGCCAGCGTGCCGGGGGCGGCGGCGGCCACGTCGGCTACGGGATCGGCCAGCGTCAGCACGCCCTTCGGCAACTGCTCCAGGCTCAGCTCTCGGGCCAATGCGCCCTCGACGACGATCGCCTCGATCGCCATGCCGAGCGCGGTCTCCACCGCTGCTTCCCAACCTGACTCCACCGCCAGCAGCGCACCCAGTCGCGGCGCCTCGGCGAGCCCATGCTGGCGCAGCCAGCCGGCGACATCACGACGATCCTCGCCGAGCGCGGCGTGCTGCAAGGCTTCGAGCGAAGCGAGGCGGCCGCGTGCGGCACTCATCGCCTGGCGCTGGCGATCGAGTTCGCTGGTGGCCTCGCGCTGGGCCGCCTCGGCCACGGCCAGCGTCTGCTTGCGCGCCTCGAGCTCGCCGTTGCCGCGCTGCACATCGGCTTCGGCGGCCGCCATCGCCTCGCGCAACTGGCCGAGTTCCTCGGCCGTGCGGCGCGCTTCGATCTGTTCGAGCTCGCGGGCGATGCCCTCGCCACGCTGCAAGGACTGGTGCAACTGGCGATCGAGGTAGTCGATGCGGGTGCGCTCGACCTCGGCGGCCTTGGTGGCTTCAGCCGACTCGCGGTTGCCGCCGTCCATGCGCTGCTGCCAGGCCGTCAATGCTGCCTCGGCCGCCTGCTGGGCTTCCGCCTGGCGCGCGGCCACGGCGACCAGCTCGGCGAGCTTCGGTTCGTCACGCGCCAGTGTCTGCGACAGCAGCGCGAGCTGTTCGCGATCAAGCCGATCCTGCTCGCGCTGGTGCCCGAGCTGGGCCTCGGCCTCGGCCAGTTCGCGGGTCAGGCGCTCGCGGTTCTGGCGACGGAAGCCCAGCTGCTGCTCCAGGCGCGCGATCTCGGCGCCCACCTGGTAGTGCTCGGCCTGCACGGCGCGGAAGTTCTCGGCGGAGTCGCCATGCTCGGCGCGCGCCTTCTCGGTTTCGGCCTCGTTGCGGGCCTGCTCGGCCCAGAGCTGGTCGACCAGCTTTTCGGCCTCCTTCAGGCGCGTCAGCTCGCTTTCGAGCTGCTCGGACAGGCCGCGCCAGCGCAGCACGCGGATCTCGGCCTCGACACGGCGGTGTTCGGTCTTGAGCTCGGTCCAGCGCTCGGCCTGGCGAGCCTGGCGGCGCAGGTGTTCGAGGTGCTTGTCGACCTCGTCGCGCACATCGAGCAGGCGCTCGAGGTTCTCGCGCGTCGCGCGGATACGCTGCTCGGTCTCCTTGCGCCGGTCCTTGTACTTGGAGATGCCGGCCGCCTCCTCGAGGTGCACGCGCAGCTCCTCGGGCGCCGATTCGACGATCTGGCTGATCATCCCCTGCTCGATGATCGAGTAGGAACGCGGGCCGAGGCCGGTGCCGAGGAAGAGGTCGGTAACGTCGCGGCGTCGGCAGCGGGTGCCGTTGAGCCAGTAGTGCGAGAGGCCGTCACGGCCGACCACGCGCTTGACCGAGATCTCCTGGTAGGCCGCCCAGGGGCCGACCAGGGTCTGCTCGCTGTTGTCGAAGACCAGTTCCACCGAGGCCTGGCCCACCGGCTTGCGCTCGGTGGTGCCGTTGAAGATGACGTCGGTCATCGCATCGCCGCGCAATCGGCTGGCGGCCGACTCGCCGAGCACCCAGCGCACGGCGTCGATGATGTTCGACTTGCCACAGCCGTTCGGCCCGACCACCGCGGTCAGGTTGGTCGGCAGGTGCAGCGTGGTCGGGTCCACGAAGGACTTGAAGCCGGCCAGTTTGATCGTGGCGAGGCGCATCGGCGAAATGGCGTGGGAATGGATGGCCGCTCGGGCGAACCGACGACTATATCACCCCGTCCCGACCGTGCTTTCACGGCCTGCACGAACTGCAGACGACTGTTACACGCGGCGCTGGCGAAATCCTGACCACGAATTGATACGGATTGCATCACGGCTTGATGCCCGCCTCCGGATGCTGCGCTTGCCCCGATACCGAACGGCGAACACTCGCCCGGCGGGGCGCCGCCCACCACCGGAGGTCCATCATGCGCTCCAAACCGATCCTGCTCGGCACCCTTGCGCTCGCCTGCCTGCTGGGCGGCGGCACCGCCGCCGCCACCGCCCGCGTCACCGTTGGCCATTTCGCGCCCTTCGCGCCGAATCTCGCCGGCACCAGCGTCAGCATCCGCGTCAACGGCCAGGTCGCGCTGCAGAACGTCGTGTTCGGTCAGTTCACCGACTACCTGACGCTCGGTCCCGCCGGCCGCTACACCGTCGAAGTGCTACCGACCGGCACCAGCACCGTCGCGATCAGCGCTTCGCTCGATCTCGCCAACAACACCGATTACACGGTCCTCGCCGTTGGCGACGGCGGCAACCAGCCGCTCGCCCTGCTACCCCTGGTCGACGACAACAGCGCGCCGCCGGCCGGCCAGCTCAAGCTGCGTGTTGTCCACGCCGCACCTTTCGCCAACACGCTCGCCGCCACCGAAGTGTCGGTGCGCGACAACGCCGGCAACATCGTCGGCGGCCTCGGCCGCGTGCCCTTTGGCGTCGCCAGCGGCTATCTCACCGTTCCAGCCGCGAGCTATGACCTCAAGATCGCCACGCCCGATGGCAACACCACGCTGATCGACCCGAAGCCGGCCGCGCTCCCGGCCGGGGCGATCATCACATTGGTCGCGACCGGCGGCGCCAATGGCTATGCCACCGGCATCACCGCGATCGCCCCCGGCGCGGCGCCGAGCAACCCGCTGCCGACCTTTGCCATCGGTCCGGTGCAGGTGCGGGTCGCCCACTTTGCGCCCTTCGCGCCCACGCTCGAAGGCACTGCGGTACGCGTGACCGTCAATGGCGCCGAGGTGCTGAACAACTTCCGTTTCCGCCAGTTCACGCCGGAACTCACCCTGTCGCAGGGCGCCTACCGGATCGAGGTCTTCCCGCAGGGTTCGGCGACGGCTGCCATCACCGGCACGGTCGAGCTCGACGGCAACCGCAGCTACACGCTGGCGGCGGTCGGCAACGGCCTGCTGCAACCGCTAGCGCTGCAGCGCTTCGAGGACCGTACAGCCACGCCGCCAGCCGGCCAGTACGCCTTGCGCATTGCCCACACCGCGCCCTTTGCCGACAGCCCGGAAGGCACCGCGGTGTCGATCCGCACCGACGGCGGCGCGGTGGTGGCGGGCCTGGCGAACGTGCCCTACGGAGCAGCCAGCGGCTATCTCGAACTGCCGACCGGCGCGCTGGACGTCAAGGTCGCCTCGCCGAATGGCCTCGTGAACTTCATCGACCTCGCCCCGCTCAACCTGCCGGCCGGTGCCATCGC
>JANJUH010000015.1 GCA_024710675.1 Lysobacterales bacterium | reverse complement strand
GGAATCCGGGGAGGGACGGTGGGTGCCCGCGCCAAAGGTCCCCGATTCTCGTCATCCCGGCGCGGGCCGGGATCCAGAACGGCCTTGCGGCGATGCAAGGGGGAGCACTGGATTCCGGCCTCCGCCGGAATGACGGCAAATTGTTCTGCGGCCTCCCGACCTTGGAACGAGCGTCCGGATGAATCCGGACCCACAGGGGCCGCGCGCTGGTGTGGGTCGGCATTCATGCCGATGCTTCTGCCACTCACCACGCAAACGACCCCAGGCGGAGCCAGGGAACGGGCGGTGAATGCCCGTGCCAAAGGCTCCCGATTCTCGTCATCCCGGCGCAGGCCGGGATCCAGAACGGCCTTGCGGCGATGCAGGGGGAGCACTGGATTCCGGCCTCCGCCGGAATGACGGCAAATTGTTCTGCGGCCTCCCGACCTTGGGACGAGCGTCCGGATGAATCCGGACCCACAGGGGCCGCGCGCTGGTGTGGGTCGGCATTCATGCCGACGCTCCTGCCACTCACCACTCACCGCCCCAGCAGACCCTCCTGGTCCAGCCACCCCAGCACGTGATCGCGGATCGCCGGCTGGGCAGCGACATTCGGGTGCACGGCATCGTCCTGGAAGTTCGCCATGTCGGCGGCGATCGGTTCGATCAGGAAGGGCAGCAGCGGCACCTCTTCCTCCTGGGCGAGCGTGGCGTACAGGCGGCGCAGGCGATTGCGGTAGGCCTCGCCGTAATTGACCGGCAACTCGATGCCGGCCAGCGCCACGTTCGCGCCAGCCTCACGCGCCAGCGCGATCATGCGCGCGAGGTTGGCGCGCACGCTGGCCAGCGGCAGGCCGCGAAGGCCATCGTTGGCACCGAGCGCGAGGATGACGAGATCCGGGCGATGATCGGCCAGTGCGGCCGGCAAACGGGCCAGGCCGCCGCTGGTGGTTTCGCCGCTGATGCTGGCGTTGACCACGCGCCACTGGCCTGAGGCGCGTTCTTCGAGGGTGTCGTCCAGCAGATGCACCCAGCCGGCTTCCACCGGCATGTTGTAGGCGGCAGACAGGCTGTCGCCGAGCACCAGCAGGGTCCGTGGCGCCGCGGCGGCAGCCGCGGAGCAGAGAATCAGCAAGGCAGCGAGGAATCGGAGCATGGATGCAGCAGTCCTGATCGACGCGCACGAGCTTAGCAAACGGGTGGTGACGGCCGCGGGTGAACTGGTGGTGCTCGACCGCGTCACGGTTCAGCTACGCGCCGGCGAGAGCCTGGCGATCGTCGGCGAATCGGGTTCGGGCAAGACCACGCTGCTGTCGCTGCTGGCCGGGCTCGATGTGCCGAGTTCAGGACGACTGGCGCTGTTCGGCCAGGACCTCGTCGCACTCGACGAGGATGGCCGCGCCCGCCTGCGCCTCGGCCGGGTCGGCTTCGTGTTCCAGTCATTCCACCTGTGGCCGAGCTTTACCGCGGTCGAGAACGTCGCCGCGCCGCTCGAGCTGGCGGGGCGTCGCGATGCCCTCGAAGTGGCCCGTGCCGCGCTGGTGCGGGTTGGGCTCGGCCATCGCCTCGATCACCTGCCACGCCAGCTCTCCGGCGGCGAGCAACAGCGCGTGGCGATCGCGCGCGCCTTCGCCTCCGGCCCTGCCCTGCTCTTCGCCGACGAGCCCACCGGCAATCTCGACCAGCAGACCGGAACACGGATCACCGAGCTGCTCTTCGAGCTCAATCGCGATGCCGGCACCGCGCTGGTCCTGGTGACCCATGATCCCAAGCTGGCGGCCCGCTGCCAGCAGGCCATCCGGCTCGAGGCCGGGCGGCGCGTCGAGTGATCGCGGTCATGAACGCCTGGCGCACCCTGATCGCCCACGCGCGCCGCGAGTGGCGCGCCAACGAACTCAAACCGGTGCTGCTGGCGCTGGTCGTGGCGGTGGCCGCCGCGACCGGCGTGCTCGCCTTCACCGAGCGGATCGAACGCGCGCTGGCCACCCGCAGCGGCGAACTGATCGGCGGCGATGCCTTGCTGTCCTCGCGCCAGCCGATCCCGGCCGAGTTGCGCGAGCGCGCCAGCACACGTGGCCTCGCCAGCAGCGCGCTGACCGCCTTCCCGACGGTGCTGTTTGCCGGCGAGGCCAGCGTGCTGGTCGAGGTCAAGGCCGTCGAAGGCAACTATCCGCTGCGTGGCACGCTGGGCATCGGCGCCAACGCCGTGTCCGTTGCCACCGCCGCCACCCCGCCAGCGCCAGGCACCACCTACCTCGATCCGCGCGCCCTCGATGCGCTCGGCGTGGCGGTGGGCGACGAAGTCGAGATCGGCAATTCGAGGCTGCGCGTGGCCGCGGTGCTGCTCGAGGATCCCGAGGGCGCCGGCAGCTTCCTGACCCTCGCCCCGCGGGCGCTGTTGCGGCAGGAAGACGTGGCCCAACTCGGTCTGCTCGGCCCGGCCAGCCGGGCCTTCCATCGCCTGCTGCTGGCCGGTCCGGCGCCCGCGGTCGATGCCTACGCGGGCGAGATCCGCGCCGAGCGCCGCGGCATCCGCGTCACCCTGGCCCGCGACGCCGAACAGCAGCTCGCCGAGGTCGGCCGCCAGGCGCGCGCCTTCTTCGGCCTCGCGGCGCTCGCCGTGCTGTGGCTGGCGGCGCTGGCGATCGGCCTGACGGCGCGCCGCTACACCGAGGCGCGGCGCGGCATCGTTGCGCAGATGCGCTGCTTCGGCCTGACTCGCCGGCGCATCCTCTGGCAGCAGGGCGGCACACTCACCCTGTACGCGCTGCCGGCCGTCGCCCTCGGCATCGGTCTCGGCTATGCGCTGCAGGCAGCGATCGCATCCGGTGTGGGCGAGCTCTTCCAGCAGACCTTGCCGGCGCCGGGCCCGATGCCTGCCGTGCTCGGCGCGCTGGTCGGCGTGCTGGCCTATCTGGGCTTCTCGTGGCCCGCGCTTTCCCATCTCGCGTCCACACCGCCCTCGAGCCTGCTGCGCCAGCAGCAGGACCGCCTGTCGGCCCGCGAGTGGGCAGCCTATCCGCTGGCGCTCGCCGTGCTGGCCATGGCGGTCTTCCTGCTCACCGGCGAGGCGCGCATCGGGCCGATCGCCTTTCTCGGCATGACGGTGCTGGCCGCCGCGGTGGCCGGCGTGCTGGGACTGCTGCTGCGCCTGGTGCGCTGGCGCCTGCCCGGGCGCAGCTTCGCCTGGCGCCAGGCGATCCGGCAGATGGTCTCGCGACCAGGCACCACGCTGTTGTCCTCGGTGTCGCTGGCGCTGGCGCTGGCGGCAGTGCTGCTCCTGGGCGTGGTCGGCAACGACCTGGTCTCGCAGTGGCAACGCGGCCTCGGCAGCGATACGCCGAACCGCTTCCTGCTCAACATCCAGCCCGAACAGCGCGAGGCCCTCGACGCCCGGCTGAAGGGCATCGGCATCGCCGATGCCGAGCTCTTTCCCTTCGCCGTCGGCCGCCTGGTCGCGATCAATGGCGAGCGCCCCGATCCATCGGCTTTCGAGGACCCGCGCGCCGCGCGTTTCCTCGACGGCAATCTCAACCTGTCCTGGCGAGCCGAGCTGCCGCCGGCCAACCGCCTGATCGCCGGGCAATGGTGGACGGGCGGCGACGAGGTCTCGGTGGCACAAACCTGGGCCGAGATCTTCGACCTCGAGCCCGGCGACACGCTGACCGTGCGCATCGGCGAGCGCGAGGTCAGCGCGCGCATCGCCAACGTCCGCGAAGTCGACTGGGACAGCTTCCGCGTCAACTTCTTCCTGCT
>JANJUH010000464.1 GCA_024710675.1 Lysobacterales bacterium | reverse complement strand
GGCGCCGGCGCGCTACGAGCAGGAGAACGGGTGATGCGCACGCTGACATTGGCCCTGTTCGCCCTCACCCTCGGCGCCTGCAACACCGTCGAGTTCGAGAACCCGCCCTCGCTGCCGCTGCAGGCCTGCGCCGAGGGCTGGCCGGGCGACTGGCGCGTCGTGGTGCTGGACGAGAGCGAGGGCGACGCGGACGGCGAGTCCTTCGTGCGCATCGGGGCCGACTGCAGCACATGGCGGATGGTGAGTTTCGAGCGCGAGAACGAGGTCGAGATCGACGAGCTGCTGGAGGATTCGGAGATAGGCTTCGCCGCCAGCGCAGATCATGAGGTGCTCGCGATCCGCGATCGCCCCGAGCCGGATGCGAACACCGAGGGGGCCAAAGCCGACAAGCCCGATGGCTGGCTGCTGCTCAAGTGGTCGCGGGAAGCTGCAGCCATCGCCCTGCAACCGGCAGACCTCCGGAGAGCCGCGAGGCTGGTGATCGACAACAGCACTCCGGGCTGGGTCGAGAAATTCGACCGCCACCGCGACGGCTCGCCGCGCACCGGCGGTCCGCACTTCTGGGTCTACCTCTACGGCAGTCCGGGCGACATGGCGCGACTCCTGGACGACCAGGATCTGTTCGCAGCCGTCAGCCATCGCCTCGAGCCCGCGACACCGGAGCAACGCGCACGTATCGACGCCGCGCTGGCGCTGCCTGCGCCAACCGGAAGCGACCGCCATCCCTGAAACGACGAAGGCCCGCGGGGTACGCGGGCCTTCGTGCTTCGAAACTGGCTCCCGGAGCAGGGATCGAACCTGCGACCCAGTGATTAACAGTCACTTGCTCTACCGCTGAGCTATCCGGGAACGGTAGACCGCTCATAATGCCCATCCTACCCCGCCCTCGTCAACACTCCCCCGCACACAAGTTCCGCGCAGCGTGAATCGGACAAGCCAGCCAAGGCTTGGCGAAGATCACCATGAAGGGGCGTGTTGCGCACGAGGGCCCGCTTTCGAAGCCGCCACGCTGTCACCCGGTGATGGCATGATTCGTGTTGATCCTTGCTTGCAGTGCGCAAGCACCACCGAAGGAGAGCAATGGATGAGCGCAGGACAGGGATCCGCGGGCAATGTGATCGCCGCCCTGGCGAGTTTCTTCGTTCCCGGCCTCGGACAACTCTTGCAGGGCCGCTTCCTGAAGGCACTGGTGATGTTCGTGCTGGCAGCGGTGCTGTGGCTGATCCTGCTCGGCTGGATCATCCACCTGTGGTCGATCCTGGACGCCGCCCTGTTCGAGCCGCGCACACCGCCGCGCTACTACGCCTGAAAGCGCCCGCGCCGACCGACAAGCGTCGGCGGCGTCACGCCGGAATGCCATGACCGCGTCAGGCGGTCATACCCAAGGAACCCGGGACAAGGGTCAGGCGATCGCCCTGGCCGCAGCCACTGTCCATGGGGCAGGCCTTGCCCCTTGCCCCCGGCCCAGGCGAATCACGACTCATCGGAACGAACGGGCCCATGGCGCCCACTTCCGCGCAGCCCGTACATGTCCCCTGCACGAAGCATTCTCCGTTGCCCCCGATGGTGTCTGCGCAAGTTGCAAGGCACCTTTACGCACGGCATGCTATCGACGATGGAGGCAGTTGCTCGATGATCCAGAGTTCCAGGCGCGATTGCCTTTGCCATGCCGGAGAGCAGCATGCCGCTGCCTCGTTCCGGTGACCTGACAGCCTTCCTGCGCGACCGGATACCATGATCGAATTCGGACACGGCACGCACACCGGGCTTCGGCGCGAGCACAACGAAGACACCTATTGCGCAGACCCCGACATGGGGCTGTGGCTGGTGGCTGACGGCATGGGCGGGCACGAGCACGGCGAAGTCGCCAGTGCCCTGGCGCGCGACGTCGTGATCCGCGAGATTCATCGCGGCCGCAACCTCGCCGACGCGATCCAGTCGGCCGACGAAGAGATCATCCGGCACTCCAACGAGAAGCGCAGCGAGCGGCCGATGGGCACCACGGTGGTCGCGGTCCGCGTCAAGGACAACGACTATGAAGTGGCGTGGGTCGGGGACAGCCGGGTGTACATGTGGGATGGCGGGCTGAAGCAGATCTCGCAGGATCATTCCTATGTGCAGGAACTGATCGACCAGGGTGCGATCAGCGCCGCGCAAGCGCGTACCCACCCGCATAGAAACGTCGTCACCCAAGCCCTGGGCGTGACCTTGCCCGACCAGCTCAAGATCGAAACCGTCCGCGGCACCCTGGCGCCAGGGCAAGCCTTGCTGTTGTGCAGTGACGGCCTCACCGAAGAGGTCGAGGACACGGCGATCAACGAGATCATCGGCAAGGGCCTGGGCGCCCAGGAAACGGTCGATCACCTGATCCTCGCCGCGCTCGATCACGGCGGCTCGGACAACATCACGGTGCTCCTGGTGAAATGCGTTTGAGCCAGGCGCTCACCTCTCGCTGATCACCCGGCCGAGGCGGGGCGGCAATCGATACGCCGGCGGGCGTGAGGCGGTTTCCGCGCCGACGGGCGCCAGCGCGATCTCAGCGCGGCGCGTCGAGCGCCTGACGGCGTGCCACCAGGACTGCATCCTCGGGCAGGTAGCCCAAGGCCGAGGCCAGCAGGCGTCGCGCCTCCTCGCCCTTCCCGGCCTGCTCGAGTTCCACTACCCGCGCATCGACAGCGGCCGCCAGTTGCTGGCGCAGCGCTTTGCCGGCTTCGGTACCCGATTGCGCCTCGAGCGCCCGGATCGTGTCATAGGCGGCGTCACCGACCGGCTCGAACCACTGCCCCTTGGCGATCTGCTCGCCCACCCGTTGCACGAGATCGGTTCCGGTGGCACCCGCACCTGAAAGCTGGCGCGAGGCTGCCGGCATGGCACCCTGGCCCTGGCTGCTGTCGTCGGAACCGGCCAGGGCCTGCCAGGCCAAGAGCGCCCCGTAACCGAGCAGGGCCAGCACCAGCAATACCGACAGGATGCGAATGACGGCCTTGACCGGGCTTCCGGCCGGAGGCGGGTCTGCTTCAGCCACGACCGGCGCTGGCGGAAGAACGGCCGTCTGCGCGGCTACCGGAGCAGCGGCCGCGATCGCCGGTTGCAGCACCGTGGCCGGCATCGGCGCGGCTGGCGCCGATACCCCCCGCGGCGCTCGCGCCGGAGCAGGCCGCTGCTCGCGCGCCGGCACGCGCGGCTCGATGAAGGCATCGATGGCCTCCACCAGATCGCGGGCGCTCGCGAAGCGATCCGACGGCGATTTGGCGAGCAGCCGGTCGATCAGTTCCTGGTAGCGACTGAGGGCCTCCGCCAGCCGCGGCACCGGCTCCGACAGGTGCTTGGCGGCCACCTGGAAGGGATCGTCCGAATCGAAGGGCGTGCGCCCGGCCAGCATCTCGAAGAGCACGACGCCGAGGCTGTAAAGATCCGCGCGGCCGTCACCCTGCTGGCCCTCGATCTGCTCGGGGCTCATGTAATGCGGGCTGCCCATGCGCACGGCCGCGGTGTCGCCCGACTGCGCCTTGCCAATGCCGAGATCACCGAGTACCGCCGATCCATCGGAACGCAGCAGGATGTTGGAGGGCTTGATGTCGCGATGGACCACGCCCTGGGAGTGCGCATAGTCCAGAGCGGCCGCGAGATCGCGCGCGATGCGCAGCGCCTCGACCGGCGCCATCGGCTGCTGCAGTCGCTCGCGCAGCGTGCCGCCGCCGACGAACACGGTGGCAATGAAGGGATATCCGCCCGCCGACCCGATGTCGAAGACCGAGAGCACGTGCGGATGGTTCAGGCGTGCCGCGCTCTTGCCTTCCTCGACGAAACGCTGGCGCAGGGCCGGGTCGTCGAAGAACTCCTCGCTGAGCACTTTCAGCGCAACCTGTCGCGCCAGCGACTGCTGCTCGGCCAGGAAGGTACGGGAACGCTTGCTCTGCTTGATCAGCTTGAGCAGGCGGTATCCGGGGATTTCAGGCAGTTCGGCCATCTCGACCCGCAGGGCAACCGGCACAGGCCGGCAGAGTTCCATCACGCGACAGGCCGTGCCCAGGGGCCAGGCAGCCCCCGGGACCGGGCGATTCGAGCCCCCATTAGACCTTCGCGCCTTGCGGCCCGCAAGGCGCAGCCGACCCTCAGCGGGCCGTTGCGCGCAGTCCGCGCAGCGCGTCGGTGAAGGAAGCCATCCGGTAGGCATCCTCCTTTTCCACCGTCGAGTACAGGCGATCGACCGCCGAACGCAGCGGGCCAGCCTCTTCCTCGCTCAACTGACGGGCCGACTCGAAGGCCACGACCACCGATTGCGCGGCCAGCGCAGCCTGCTCGGCGGCCGCGAAATCCCGGAACTCGCCGCGCTCGGCATCGCGCAGCATGCTGTCGAGCACCTGGCCGAGCGTCTCCGGACCGAAGCCATGGGCCGCCACACGCGGCAGGCTGGCCTCGATCTTGGCGCGCAGGGTGCGCGCCGCCGCAAAGGTGCGCTCGCGACTCGCCAGCGTCGCCTGGTGCAGCGCGCGCGTGGCCTGACCGAGGTCGTCCGCGGCGGCGCGATCGACCACGGCCAGCACATGGCGGTACATCACGAGGTTCGAGTCGTTGATGCGCACCACACCGGGGCCCAGACCCGTGCCGGGGCGCGGGCCCCACTGATTGCCGCTCATCGGGCGATGGCAGGCGTGGCAGTCGAAGAGCACCAGTTCCGGGAAGATGCCGTGCCAGCCGCGCCGCTCGTCGAGCAGGATCTCGAGCAGGTTGGACGCGGCCACGCCCTGACCGATACCCCAGTCGCGGGCACCGTTGAACTCGCCCTTGCGCTCGATGTAGTCGGCGTCGATCTCGTAGTGCGGGTTGAGCCAGGTGAAGGTATCCAGTTCGAAGGACAGGCGCGGGTGGCCAGCGCCCATGATCTCGTGGGTGATCATGCGGTCCGGGGTGCCCATGTGGCAGCTCAGGCAGAGCTTGGCGCGTGCCACCGGATCCTCGGTCGGGTACAGGCCCTCGGCCAGCGTGGCGCTGCGCGGGCGCGACGAGTCGACGTGGCTGGAGATCCACTGCTCGGCGCCGCCGTGGCAGGCCTCGCAGCCGACGCCGTCGCTGATCAGGAACTTCTCACCGCGCTTGTCAGCCGGTGGATGGTCGACATGGCAAGTCAGGCAGGCCGGCGCCGTCGTCGGATCACCCAGCCCCAGCTTGGCCGCGATCGCCCGCGACTCCTTGCCGGCCAGCGTCGCATAGGACCTGGCGTGCGGATCGGTCTGCTGCCAGACGCTGTACTCGTTGAGCAGGATGCGCGCGCCGGAGGCACGCTGGTTGGCGCCGTGGCAGGTGGAACTGGCGCAGGTCGCGGGGCCCAGGTGGGCATGCTCGAAGATGGCCGCGGTGACACTGTCGGCAGTCGCCGAACCAGCCGCCGCCCAGAGCAGCAATACACCGAGGACCGGGGTCACGGAACTGCGAATCGCACTACGGGAAAGTGCCGACATCGGACGTGCTCCCCTGCACGCTGAGGACGCCGCATTCTGCCACGCTGTGTAGACCCTGTGTAAACGCGTTCGCCCCTGATCGGCTCAATCGCCCAGCCAGTGCCGCCACAACGCGGGCTTGCCGGCCTTCTTCTCGATCTGCGCGAGGCGCGCGAGGTGTCTGTCGACTTCCGCGGCGGTCAGCCTCGCCTTTGGCAACACGATGCGGGCGCCGGCCTCGACCTCGAGGGACACGCCGCCCGCAGGCGCGACCGCCAGCTCCAGGCTGCCCTGGCCTGCCGTCATCGCCAGGTAGACATCCGCCAGCAGGCGGGCATCGAGGAGCGCGCCGTGATAGGTGCGGCCGGAGGCGTCCACCTCGTAGCGCTTGCACAGCGCGTCGAGGCTGTTGCGCTGGCCCGGGTGCATCTGCCGCGCCATCTTGAGCGTGTCGGTGACGACATGCCGCTCAGCCAGTCGCAGCGTGCGCCCGGCCAGCTTCAGCTCATGGTCGAGGAAGCCGAGGTCGAAATCGGCGTTATGGATCAGCAACTCGGCGTCGCCCAGATAGGCGAGGAAGTCCTCGACGATGTCGGCAAAGCGCGGCTTGTCGGACAGGAACTCGCGGGTCAGGCCGTGGACCGCTAGTGCACCCGGTTCACTGTCGCGATCGGGATTGAGGTAGACGTGGAAGACGCGCCGGGTGGGCATGCGTTCGAGCAGTTCGATGCAGCCGATCTCGATGACGCGGTTGCCGGCCTGCACGTCCATGCCGGTGGTCTCGGTGTCGAGCACGATCTGGCGCGTCATCGATCACCTCCACCAGCGAGCCCGAGGCTGATCTGCTCTCGCGCCAGCTCGTCGACGCGCTCGTTGTCGGCCACACCGCTGTGTCCGCGCACCCAGCGCCACTCGACGCGATGCGGCGCGGCGGCGGCGAGCAGGCGTTCCCAGAGGTCGCGATTGAGCACCGGCTTGCCGTCGGCGGTCTTCCAGCCGCGCCGCTGCCAGCCGCCGATCCACTCGCTGATACCCTTGCACACATACTGCGAGTCACTGTGCAGGCGCACGCGGCAGGGCCGCTTGAGCGCCTCCAGCGCGGCGATCGCGGCCATCAGCTCCATCCGGTTGTTGGTGGTCTGCGCCTCGAATCCGGCTAGCGCCCGCTCGCGGCCCTCGGCCTGCAGGAGCGCCGCCCATCCGCCCGGCCCGGGATTGCCCTTGCAGGCCCCGTCGGTCCATGCGGTGACCAGCTGCAGCTCAGCCGGCACGACGCATGCCTTCGGTGGCGGGCAGGCCCGCCGCACCGGCGCGGGCGCGCGCCAGCGGAATGGCGATCACGGTGTTCCCCGGCTTGCGCGCCGCCACCGCGTAGACCCGCCCGAGCAGCGGCCACAGGCGCGCACCGATGCGATCGATCCCCTCTCCCCAACGCTCCAGCACCACCCGCGGAGCCGGTGGCCAGTGCAATGCGTGCTGGGTCTCGATCTCGACCAGCCCCGCGCGCCGGAAGAGACCGCCGATTTCGGCCGATCCCGGCCCACAGCGGCGGGGGGGGGCCCCCCCCGCCCGCCGCCCCCCCCCCCCCCCCCCCCCCCGGGGTGGGCCCAGCCGCGGCGGCCCGCCGCTGGGCGGCGGGGGCACCCCCCGCGACCCCACCGGCCCGGCCGGGCCCCGGG
>JANJUH010000460.1 GCA_024710675.1 Lysobacterales bacterium | reverse complement strand
GCTGGCGCGCCTGGGCGTCGATGCCATCGTCTACGACCGCCAGCGCGAGATCGGCGGCCTTCTGACCTTCGGCATCCCGCCCTTCAAGCTCGAGAAGGACGTCGTTGCCCGCCGCCGCGAGTTGCTGGAGGGCATGGGTGTGTCCTTCAGGCTGGGTGTGGAGATCGGCCGCGACCTGTCCTTCGAGGACCTGCTGGGCAAGCACGACGCGGTCTTTCTCGGCATGGGCACCTACCGCGCGCTCGACGGTGGCCTGCCGGGCCTCGGCTACCATGGCGTGATCCCGGCGCTGCGTTACCTGATCGGCAACGTCAACCAGGTGATGGGCTGGAACGGCGGCGACGAGCCGATCGATCTGTCCGGCCAGCGCGTGGTGGTCCTCGGCGGTGGCGACACCGGCATGGATTGCGTGCGCACCGCGATCCGCCAGCACGCGAGCGAGGTCAGCTGCGTCTACCGCCGTGATGAGGAGAACATGCCCGGATCCCGGCGCGAGGTGAAGAACGCCAGGGACGAGGGCGTGCGCTTCCTGTTCAACCGCCAGCCGCTCGAGATCCTCGGCAACGACGAGGGCAGGGTGTATGGCGTGCGCGTGGTCGAGACCCGCCTCGGCGCGCCCGACGCCAAGGGCCGTCGTCGTCCCGAGAACGTGCCCGGCACCGAGGAAGTGCTGCCGGCCGATGCGGTCGTGATCGCCTTCGGCTTCCAGCCCGACCCGCCCGAGTGGTTCGCCGGGCATGGCATCACCTTGCATCCCGACGGCCGCACCGAGGTGGGCCCCGAGCGCGCCGAGGGAGAGCGCCTGCCGTGGCAGACCGGCAACCCCAAGGTCTTCGCCGGCGGCGACATGGTCCGCGGCGCCGACCTCGTGGTCACCGCGGTCTACGAAGGCCGCGAGGCAGCGGCGAGCATCGCGCGTTACCTGGGCGTGTAGCCCGGGCTGGCGCGCAGCGCCTGCCCGGGGAGCGGCGGTCGCGAGTCCGACCCGGGGAGTCCGCCGGTGGCGGTCACCCCGGGCTACCCGTCTACGGTCATGGCTGGCGTGTTTCGCACAGCGAAGCGGACCGTCGGTGCCATGACGTGTTTTCCTTGTCCGCCAGGGACTCGCTGCTCTGCCGCATGGCGCGCCTGGGTTGGGCGTGTTGCAAAAAGTTCCCAGCCGCCTCCACCCTGAAACCGCCCCCGGCGAACGTACACTGAGGTCGGGCCGCGAACTTCGGCCCGCAGACATTCTCTGCGTCCACAGTATCGACAGGGGGTCGAGTCATGGAACGGCAGCAGGGTTTCACGTTGATTGAGCTGATGATCGTCGTCGCGATCATCGCCATTCTGGCCGCGATTGCGATTCCGGCCTATCAGGACTACACCATCCGGGCCCAGGTATCCGAGAGCTTGAGCCTGATGAGCGGCATGAAGACGGCAGTCGCGGAGTACTACCAAAATCGCGGAACATGGCCCACGACGAACGCCGAAGCGGGCATGGCCAACGTAGCATCCATCGTCGGCAATTATGTGGTGGCTGCGACCGTGAGCCCGGCCGGGAACGGCGTTATCGGTGTGGTATTCGGCAATCAGGCGAACGCTGCCATTGTTGGTGTCCCCAGGCTGGTCGCGCTGATCCCTGAGTACAGAGGCGGCTCTGTCGAGTGGAGTTGCCAGGCTAATCAGATTCCCGACCGCTATCTGCCAACGCAGTGCCGGGAAGTGGTCGTTCCCTGATCGGCACGTGCCCCGGCGGGTCGACGCGTCCGCATCATCGGAAGCCGCTCGACAGGCAAGCGGAGCTGTCCCGTAGCCCGGGCTGGCGCGCAGCGCCTGCCCGGGGAGCGGCGGTCGCGAGTCCGACCCGGGGAGCCCGCCTTTGGCGGTCACCCTGGGCTACGGACGCCGTTCCCGTTTCGCAAGGCCGGAACTTCCGCCCGCTCCCCGCGATCCTTGGGGCATGAATACGACGCTTCCCTTGCTCTCTCCGTCGGCTCTGGCCGACACCGACGCCACACGCCGCTTCGCCAGCGGCGATCCCTTTCGTCACGTCCTCATCGAATCCTTCTTCGAGCCCGGCTACCTGGCGCGACTGCTCGCCGAGTTCCCGCCCTTCGAGCGCGGCAATGCGCGCAACGAGGCGGGCGGGCTGGGTGGCAAGAGCGTGGTGGAGCGTATCCGCGGGCTCGGCCCGGCCTTTGCCGCGCTCGACGACCTGGTGCAGTCGCCGGGCTTTCTGTCCTGGCTGTCCGGGGTCACCGGCATTCCTGATCTGCATTACGATCCGCACTACTTCGGCGGCGGCACGCACGACAACCGTCACGGCCAGGAGCTCGATCCGCATATCGACTTCAACCACCACCCGGTGACGAGCGAGCACCGCCGGCTGAACCTGATCGTCTATCTCAACGAGGGCTGGGACCCGGCCTGGGGCGGGAACCTCGAGCTGCACAGCGACCCGCGAGCGTCAGGGGACCGGATTGTCGAGATTGCGCCAGCCATGAACCGCTGCGTGATCTTCGAGACCACCGAATCGAGCTGGCACGGATTCACGAAGATCCAGCTGCCCGAGGCCGAGCGCGGGCGCTCGCGGCGCTCCATCGCGCTCTATTTCTACACGGCGAGCCGTCCGGCGGAGGAGGCCGGTGACCCGCATTCGACGGTGTACGTGGACCGTCCCTTGCCTGGGCATCTGAAGGCCGGGCACACCTTGACCGGAGAGGACGCGCACGAACTCGCCATTGCCATCGCCCGCCGTGACCAGCACATCCAGCGGCTCTACGCGGACGTGCAGCGGCTGATGACCGAGAACGAGCAGGCCAAGGCGGCGCTGGCCAGGAGCCGGTTGGCGCGGCTTGCCCACCTGGCGAAGCGCGGACTGGCCGCCCTCCGCCGCTGAAAAGAATGCGCCGGGTACGCGTGTTAGCCTCGGTCCCCGGACTCGCGACCACCGGGTCCCGGGTCCCGGTTCCCGGGTCCCGTCACGACAAGTCCGCCCGCGCGCGGCAAGACAGGAGGTACTCCGATGGCAGGTCCCTACGAACTCAAGCAGAACGCCGCTGGCCAGTGGTGTTTCACGCTCAAGGCCAGCAATGGCCAGGTCATCCTGACCAGCGAAAACTACGAGAGCCGCG
>JANJUH010000414.1 GCA_024710675.1 Lysobacterales bacterium | reverse complement strand
AACCAGCACGCTGGTCAATGCGGTGGCGGACCTGCAGATTGGTCTCACGGCGTCCGTGCCGCAGTCCGAACTCGGCCAGACGGTGACCTTCACGGCCACCAGCACCAATGGCGGCCCGTCGGACGCGCAGAACGTCGTGCTGTCGATCACGCTGAGCCCGGACTTCCGCTACGGCAGCCATACGGCCAGCGCCGGTGCGGTCTGCACGACGCCGCAGATCGGCAACTCGGGCGTGATCTCGTGCACCTGGGCCGGGGCGACGGCGCCGGGCGTGGTGCGCACGCTGGCGGTGGATGCGGCAAGCTTCTCGCCGGGCACGAGCAGCATCCAGGCGGCGACGAGCTCGGATACCACCGATCCGGTGCCGACGAGCAACAATGTCGCCAGCGTCTCGGTGCTGGTCGGCAACCCGGTCGAGCCGATCCCGACGCTGAGCCAGTGGGGTCTCGTGCTCCTCAGCCTGCTGGTCGGCCTGATCGGTGTGGCGCTGCTGCGCCGCGACTGAAGGTGAGCAAGGCGGAATCCGCGCCAGGCGCGGGTTCTGCCCCACGCACAAGGCAAGGGCCGCCTCCGGGCGGCCCTTTGCTTTGCTGGTGTGGGAGCGCCCGTTGGGCACGAACCGGGTTTGCCGCATGGCCCAATCGCGCCCGAAGGGCGCTCCTACATCAAAGCCTCGCGACGTGCGGCAACCGTAGGCGCGCACTGTGCGCGCGAAGTCCCTGGCGAGTCCCGATCGCGCCCGAGGGCGCCTACATCAAAGCCTCGCGACGTGCGGCAACCGTAGGCGCGCACTGTGCGCGCGAAGTCCCTGGCGAGTCCCGATCGCGCCCGATGGCGCCTACTTCAAAGCCTCGCGACGTGCGGCAACCGTAGGAGCGCGCTCTGCGCGCGATCTGATCTCTCAGCAAGCCTGGCTCACGACTGAGGGTGACCCTGACTGCCATTCGCTGAGGTTGGCCGCCGCTCGGACCTGAGGCCTGACGCCTCAGCGCCGCCGCGCGACCATCCACCCCAGGCCCAGCATCGCCAGCGCGAGGGCAGCCAGGGTCCACGGCGAGTCGGCGGGTACCGGCAGCGCGCTCTGGCCGCTGGCGGCCAGTGTCAGCGACTGTCGGCCGACTTCGATCTCGATCGGGCCGCCGGAAGGTGTCGTGGTCCAGCCCTTGGTGACCGCCAGCGCGCGGAAGGCGCGGCGGTAGAGCAGGCGGGCCTCGACGGTGATCTCGGTGCCGGCGGCGATGCCGGGCGGCAGCAGGAATTCGAAGCGATTGCCGTCGATTTGGCCGGAAGGAATGATGGTGTTCTCGGTCACGCCCTCGGCGTCGATGAAGAGCACCGGGCGGACCACCGGCCCGGTGTCGTTGATGCGACCTTCGAGGATCTTCGCATAGCCCTTGCCCGGCTGGCCGGCGAAGTCCCCCGGCTGCACGCCAGGCACCTCATCGTCGGCATACCAGGGCACGGTCGGGCCGGTGATCTGGGTCAGCGGCTGGCCGTCGGCGCGCACGTCCAGCACCAGCAGCGCATTGCGGATCGAAACGCCGGCCGGGAAGCCGTGGCCGGCCTGGTTTTCGACCTCGGTATCGACCACGAGCCGGCCGTTGGTCTCGCTGGCGCTCGCCCGCAGCGTGATCGCGCCGGCCAGCGTGTCCGGCGTGGAGCCGATGAAGTCGTGGCGATGGCGCTGGCTGGCCGGACGATCGAAGCCGGCGGTGCTGGCGATCGGGCCGGGACCGGCCTCGTTGGGCATGTGGCAGTCCTGGCAGGTGCGGAAGCCGGGGCCCGGCTGCGCATAGGGCGAGGCCAGCCATTCGAGGTAGGTGTTCTGGCCCGGCGCACCATTGTCGGGGCGGTTGTACTGGTGGCAACCCGCACACATCAGCGATTCGCCGAAATGCGGCTGGAAGCTGTTGCGCATGGTCCCCGTCGAGACATCCGGCAGGTTGCCCCACACATACAGGCCCGTGGTGTAGTCCGGATCGTCCGGGAAGCGATAGCTGACCTTGCCATCGACATGGGCGATCCCATTGATCCGGCTGGGATCGATGTGCGCCTGCTGGTGGCAGCCCAGGCAACCCACGCCCTCCAGACCCCAACCCTGGCTGATCTCGTCGAAGGCCAGTTGGCCGGGTGTGAACACATCTTCCATCGGGGCGTGGCAGCTCGCACAGAAGCCGCTTTCACCGGGGTCGTGCAGGTCCTTGAAGACGTAGCCGGCGCTGCCGCCGGGGGTGCCGGTGCCGGCATAGAGATCGAGCACCCAGGTGTTGATCGCCGCGCCGGCGTGGCGCGATTCGACCCACTGGTTGAACTGGTCTTCGTGGCAGATCCCGCACAGACTCGCGGTCAGCGGCTGGTAGTCGCCATTCGTACCGGTGGGCAGCCGGCGCAGGCGGATCTCGACATTGGTCTGGCCGTTCGTCGCGAAGGCGATGTTGGTGACGTAGTTGACGGCGGCGTCGTGCTGGTAGGGCACGCCAGCGGCCACGTTGACCGGGTTCGCGGGCGACACCGGCAGCGTGAATTCGCCGGCCGCGTTGCTGATCACTTGCGGTGCGTCCGTGGCCTGCACGCGAACGACGGCGCCGGCGACCGGATTGCCGTTGGAGTCGTCGACGACACGGCCGGAAATGGCTGCGGAGGCCTGGCCGGCTGCTGCGGCGAGCAGGATTGCGATCAATACCCTCAAACGAGACATGCGCGGGACACCAGCCATCCGGGACCCGCGGATGCTACCCCGGATGCTCGCTGTCAGGACTCAATCAAGCGCTTCGCCCAGTGCGCTTTCGACGGCTTCGACGATGGCACCCGACTCGACCAGCGCGATCGCCCGTTCGATGTCGGGCGTCAGCAGGCGGTCGTGGGCCAGGAATTCGATGCCGGCGCGGCGCACGCAGTCGAGTGCGGCGCGGCCTGCCGGGGCCGGCTGCGCCGACTCGAGTTTACGCAGGTCGGCCTGCAGGCGCTTGATGTCGGCCGCCAGCGTGGTCGCGTCGTCGGGGCCGATCGCCGACAGGTTGCGCAGTTTCGAGCGCAGCGACTGCACGCCGAGCATCGCCAGCGCGTAGCTGGCCTGCAGGATCTGCAGGCGGAATTCGAGCGCCTGGGTCGCGACCAGCAACTCGAGCCCGAGCACGCGGCCGAGGTCGTCGAGCATCGCCAGCACGTCGCGCCCCTCGGTGGCGCCCATCGAGACGTGGTCCTCGGCGTTGGCACTGGTCGGGATCGAGTAGACCGTGGCCGGATGCGCCTTGCTCGCCAGGTCGTTGACCAGCGCGGCGGCGGTGTATTGCACGATCATGTGGCCGGAATCGGTGCCGTCCTCGTTGCCGATCAGGAAGGGCGGCAGGCCGTCGTTGGTGGCCGGGTCGACGAGCTTGGCGAGGCGCCGTTCGGCGATCGAGGCCAATACCGGGATCGCACACTTGAGCTGGGTCAGGCCCAGCGCGATCGGCATGCCGTGGAAATTGCCAGCCGAGACCACGCTGTCCTCGCCTTGCTCGAGGTCGGCTTCGGCGAACACCAGCGGGTTGTCGGTGACCGAGTTCAGCTCGATCTCGGCGATCTCGCGGACGCGGGCGAGGGTGTCGCGGATCGCGCCGTGCACCTGCGGCGCGCAGCGCAGCGAGTAGGCGTCCTGCGGCTGCACCTTCTTGCCGCCGCGGAAGGGCAGGTGGCGCTGGTAAAAGCGCGAGCCGGCGGCGCGCTCGGCGGGCGGGATGTAGTCCCAGCGGATGTCGAAGGTGCGGCTGTCGCTACCGGGCCATGCGCTGGCGCTCCACGGGTGGAAGCGCGGCACGCGGTGGTAGGGGATGTCGACCAGGCCCGAGCCCTGGACCAGCTTGCGCAGGTTGGTCGCCGCCTCGATCTGCCCGGGATGCGGGCGCAGCGCGTGCACGCGTTCGTCGAGTGCCGCCGAACGGCCACAGAAGGCCTCGAGGCACAGCGCCGCATTGATGTCGGCCTGTTTGACCAGCGCCTCCAGCCGGCCGATCGCGAGGATCGCGCTGGCCAGCATCTGACCGGTGCCGTTGTTGAGCGCGAGGCCTTCCTTGAAGGACAGCGTCAGCGGCTCGAGGCCGGCGCGGGCCAGTGCCTCGCGGGCGGGGACCCGCACGCCGTCCTCGAAGACCTCACCCTCGCCGATCACGGCCAGCGCCAGATGCGAGAGCGGGGCGAGGTCGCCGCTGGCGCCGACCGAGCCCTTGCCCGGTACCACCGGGATCAAATCGAGCGCGAGCAACTCGCGCAGACGCTCCAGCGTCACCACGCGCACGCCGGAATGGCCCTTGAGCAGCGTGTTGATTCGGATCAGCAGCATGGCGCGCACGAGTTCCACCGGCAGCGGCTCTCCGACGCAGACCGCATGGCTGACGATCAGCTTGTGTTGCAGCTCGGCGACCACCGACAGGCTGTCGTCAGCGCCCGGGCGGCGACGTGAGTCCTCGAGCAGGCGATCGGCATTCCAGCCGAAGCCGGTGGTGACGCCGTAGATCGGCTCGCCGCGCTTGAGCTCGCGGGCGAGGAAATCGGCGCTGGCCTGGACGCGCTTGAGCGCCGTTTTCGACAGGCGCACCGAGCGACGGCCGGCGGCCACATCGAGCACGGCCTGGATCGACAGGCGCGTGCCGTCGAGTTCCACGGGACGCGGACGCCGCGGCCGCGGCGACTTCTGGGCAGCGTTCATCGGAGCCTCCGCGGGCCGGGGATCAGGAAGCCTTGCCGCGCCGGCGCAGTTCGCCGAGCGCGATCGCCTGTTCGATCTCCACGCGCAGCGCCTTGATCAGCTCGCCGCGCGGAGTTTCGAACTGCTCCTGCTTGCGCAGGTCCTTGACCATCACCGCGCCGCGCGCCAGCTCGTCCTCGCCGAGGATCACCGCAAAGCGGATGCCGGCCTTGTCGGCGTACTTGAGCTGCTTGCCGAGCTTGCCGGCGTCCATGACCATCTCGGCATTGATGCCGGCCGTGCGCAGCTCGCGCGCGAGCTTGAGGTACTCGGGCATCAGTTTCGGGTCCATCTGGGTGACCAGCACCTGCACGGTGGATTCGGCAGAACCGATCAGCCCGGCCTCGCGCAGCTGCCAGTACAGGCGCGAGGCACCGATCGAGATACCCACGCCGGGCAGCTTCGAGCGCGTGTAGTGGCTGGCGAGGTTGTCGTAGCGACCGCCCGAGCAGACGCTGCCGATGCCGGGGTGCTCGGTCAGCGTGGTCTCGTAGACGGTGCCGGTGTAGTAGTCGAGGCCGCGCGCGATCGAGAAATTGAGCGCGTAGCGGCTCTCCGGCACGCCCAGGCCCTCGAGCATGTCGAGCACTTCGCCGAGTTCGGTGATGCCGGCCTCGAGCTGCGCATTGCCGCCGCCGAGTTCGCCCAGCATCGCGCGCGCCTCGGCGAGGCTGCCCGAGCGCTTCGAGACGAAGCCGAGGATGGCCTCGATGGCCGCTTCGGCGAGGCCGAAACCCTCACCAGCCAGCGTGCGACGCACGTAATCGGCGCCGCGTTTGTCGAGCTTGTCGACCTCGCGCAGCACCAGCGTCTGCTGCTCGGCATCGGCGATGCCGAGGCGCTCGAAGAAGCCGCGCATCAGCTTGCGGTTGTTGAGCTGGATCAGGAAGGGGCCGACCGCCAGTTCGTCGAAGATGCTGGCGATCACCGCGACCAGCTCGGCGTCGTAGCGCACCGATAGCTCGTCCTTGCCGACGATGTCGATGTCGCACTGGTAGAACTCGCGAAAACGCCCGCGCTGCGCGCTCTCGCCGCGGTAGACGCGCTGGATCTGGTAGCGCCGGAAGGGAAAGCTCAGCGCGTGCTCGTGCTCGGCCACATAGCGCGCGAGCGGCACGGTGAGGTCGAAGCGCAAGGCCAGTTCGGGCGCGTCACCCTGCTTGAGGCTGCCCGTCGACTGCACGAAATAGACCTGGCGCTCGGTCTCGCCGCCACTCTTGGTCAGGAGCACCTCCGACAGCTCGAAAGCCGGGGTTTCCACCGGCAGGAAGCCGTAGCGCTCGTAGTTGCGGCGGATCGTGTCGAGCAGGTCCTGGAAGGCGATCTGGTCGAGCGGCAGCAACTCGAGGGTGCCGGTCGGGGTGCGGGGCTTGATGACGGACATGCCGGGTCGGTGGATGCGGGAGAGCCGCGTAGGCTACCCCCATGCGAGCGAGTGTGCGAATGGGGTGTGGGGGTTGCTGCGCGGTTGCCCTGCAGAGAAGAAGCGGGGCTGGGGACTGGGGGCTGGGGCGAGTGCGCAGGGGACCGAGGCCAGTTCGTCACTTCTGCTCGTGCGCCGGCCTTGCCCGCGATCGCGCCGCTGCTCCAGGAGCGCCCTTGGGCGCGATGCGCCGGGCCCCAAGGCAACGTTGTGGCCCCCAAGCGACAGGTTCTCATTGCAGCTCGATCACACTGAGCTGCCAGGAATCGCCAACGCGTTCGGCCTGCCAGCGAAGGACGGGCTCGACGGCATGGCCGCGCCAGGGCCCGAGCAACCAGCGGTCATCGGGCCCGCGCACGGCCAGCGCGTACTCGACGCCACCCAGGTGGAGGCGCGCGTAGACCCGCGCAACTTCGCCGCGGCGGTCGTCGAGCTGGAACACCCGTCGGGCGACGCCATCGAGGACGCTGGCGAGTTGCCCCGAGGGCAGGCGTACGCTGCCTTCCGGGGCATTGACCAGGGTTGTCTCGAAGCCACTGGCGAACAGCGACTCGAGCAGGTTGAGGTCACTCGCGCTGTTGTCGGAGGGATCCGGGTCCTCGACGGTCGTGTCCACCGGCAGACTCAGCGTCGCGGTGTTGAGGATCTGTTCTGGGCTTCCGTCGACGGTGCCGTAGTAGGTGTAGTTCAAGAGTGCGCCCACGGGCACGGTGGCCAGCGTGACATCAAGGTCACCATTGCCGCTGGCCGGCGTGCAGCTCGCTCCACCGCTGGCATCGCAGCTCCACTGCGTCGATGCCAGTCCAAGCGGCTGCAGGTCCTGGATGCGCACTTGGGACGCGTTGTCGGGGCCGCTGTTGCGCACCTGCACGGTGTAGACCAGCAGGTCGCCCGGCTGGTAGGTCGACTCGCCATCGCTCTTGCTGACCTGGACGTCGGCCAGCGCAAAGACCAGCGTCGGCGCATCGCCGGTGCCGCTCGAGCTGGATCCCAGGTGATGGCCGTCACCTGAGGAGAAGCTGGCACTGACCGTTTGCGCGCCGAGCGTGCTCCAGCTCAGCTCGCATCCGGGCGACGGGCTGGGCACGCTGACGTTGCAACTGCTGGCGCCGCTGCTCAGCGTGATCGTGCCGACCGGCGTGCCGGCGCCGGGCGCCGTGACCGCGAGCAGCGCCTCGAAGCGGCTTGGCTGGCCGATCCGGCTGCGCGCGGGTCCGCTGACGGTGACGCTGGTCGCTGCCGGATCCACCGGGTGATCGGCCACACCGGTGCTCTCGCCGAAAGCCATGCTGTCGGGCGTGTACACGGCGGTGAGCGTGCGGGTGCCGGAGGCCAGGCTGGCCAGGGCACAGCTGGCGCTCGACTCCGGCACCGTGCCCGGCACCAGCGGCACGGGGCCGCAACTCGCGCTGCCCTCGCTGATCGTCACGCTGCCGAGCGGTGATTCGTACTCGGCTCGCACGAGGACACTGACGGTGTAGCTCTCGCCGACGACGCTGCTGGCGGGCGATTGTCCGCTGATCGTCGTGATGGTCGCTTGCTGGTTGTTGGTGCAGACGAGCTCGACAGTGTCGACGTTGGCGCCGGCCAGCGTGCCGGCCTCGTTGGCGAGCACGCAGGTCTGCTCGGGATTGACCGGTTGCGTGAGCACGCTGACGGCGTAGCCGCTGCCGTCGAGCTGGGCACTGAAGCTGAAGCCGCCGTTTGCCGTGAGCACCAGGTCGTCGCCGCCATTGTTCTGCAGCACCACCTGGTTGCCATTCAAGCCCGACAGCGTTCCGCCGACGGTGTACTGGTTGGTGACACAGAGCACCGTGACATCGTTGACGTTACCGCCGGCCAGGGTGCCCGAGCCGTCCTCCACGGTGCAGGTCTGGCTGAGGTTGGTGGGTTGGCTGCCGATCGTGACCGCGTACCCGCTTCCGTCGTCCTGGGCTGTGAATTCGAAGCTGCCATTGGCCGTCACCGCTTGTGGGTCAGCGCCGTTGTTGAGCAGGACCAGTCCATTGCCGGCGAGGCCGCTGACGATTCCGCCGACGCTGTACTGGTTGCTCACGCAGCTCACCACGATATCCGTGACGTCGCCTTCGCCGACCATGCCGGCGCCACTGCTGACGGTGCAGGTCTGGTTGGGGCCGCTGGGCTGTGCGAAAGCCGTGACCGCATAGTGGCTGCCCTCGGCGAGGGCCGTCGAGAAGGTGAAGGGTCCGTTGCCCGATATTGGCAAGTCGTTGCCGCCGTTGTTGCGCAGGACGAGGCCGCTGCCGGCGAGGCCCTGGACCGTGCCACCGATGGAATAGAAGGTCAGTTCGAAGGCGCCGCGGTCGCAGCTTGCGCCCTGTGGGCGCGCTGTTCCGCGCTGGTCGGCGGCCGGGCTCGCGCAAGCGCCCGCGCTGTCCAGGGCGGGGCTGGCGGCGGCGATGGCATGGGTCGGCGTCAGTCCGCCGTTGTCGGCCAGCGGCAGCAACTGGGGATCCGTGAGCAGGCCGCCCGTGCCTTGGGCGCAGGCGCCATGCGTCTCGAAGTCGGTGATCGTGGCGAGCGTCTCGAAGAGGTTGGAACTCGAACTGAAGAGCTGCGAGTTCGGTGCGGCCGCATCCGGGTGCCGCGAGTGGTTGCAATCCGAGATGGCGGCGCCGGTACCGTCAACAGAATTGCCCAGGATCGAATGTTCGATGGTGACTCTGGAGACGAAGCCATAGACCGCCGGATTCTGCGCGCGGTTGTAGATGGCGCCGCCGGCAGGTGCCGGCAGGCTGCTGTTGGGCGCGTTGCCGCGCACGATCGAGTTGCCGGAGACGGTGCTGAATCGAAGATCGAGGATGCCGTCCAGATTGAAGATGGCTCCGCCGTAGCCCGCGCCAGGGCGGGCGATGTTCTGCGAGCTCACCGACCCGCCGATCGCACGATTGCCGGACCACGTGGTGTTGATGGCCGTCGCTTCACCACCGTGATTGAACAGCGCGCCACCGAGGCCGGCACCACCGCCACCACTGGGCAGACCGGAATTGACGCCGCCGTCGCCGGCGCCGAATCCACCGCCACCACCGGAGCTGACCGTTCCGTCGCCTGCTCCGCCACCGCCGCCGAAGCCGCCTCCGCCGCCCCAGGCGGGGCCCTGCGAGCCCCCGGAGCCAAAGACAGCGCGCGTGCCGCCGCCACCACCGAATCCTCCCGAACCGCCCTGGAACCCGGTCAGAAGTTCCCCAGGTGCGCCGCCGGCACCAACGCCGCCGCCACCGGCGCAGCGCGAAGAGGTTCCGCCGCTGCGTCCGAAACTGCCTCCGCGCCCGTCGCCCGTCGGTGCGTCCCCGAGCAGGCTCTGGCCGCCCGCGCCACCGTCCCTGCCCTGGCTCGAGCAGGTATCCACCGAGCAGGCGATGCCGCCCGAGCCCCCCACATTGCCGAGTCCACCGCCGTCGGCGCCCACGACGAAGCCGTTGAAATAGGTCGCATCACCGCCCTGAGCGAGGCCGAAGCCGGCGCCGCCGCCGCAGCCGGCATTGGCGATGGACGTCACCGCAGGGTCATACAAGGGGCTGCCCCCGAGCGCCCCGCCGAACTGGCCCGGGCCAAAGCCACCACCGGTGGCGCCGCCACTGGCGCCCATGCCGCCACCACCGCCGCTGGATGTGAAGCCACCGGTTCCCGACGCGCCGCCCTGGGCGATATTGCCCTCGAGGGTGACGCGCTCCAGGTGCAGGACGCCCTGGCTGAAGATGGCGCCGCCCATGCCGGCGCCGCCGCCACCAGCCTGGCCAGATCCACCCTGGGCGCGGCCATTGCGCAGTGTCAGGTCACGCAGCACCAGGCGAGCCCGGTCGGCGCCGCCGACCACATTGATGCCGTCGGTCAGCGTCTTGCGGGAAATGAAGAAAAAACGCAGGGAAAGAGACCCGGTCCGCTGGACGACCGCGCCATTGCCCTCGATCGTGATGTCATCGCCGATCGGTGGCAGGCCGTTGGGGCCGTACCAGTAGTTGTCGGGACTGGTCAGCGTGTAGGTCTCGCGGGCCAGCACGATGACATCCGCCTCGGGAGTGTTGTTGGCCACGCAGATCGCCTCACGCAAGGTGACCACGCCATCGGCCTCCGCCAGCGCCAGCATGGCGCCCCCGGTGACCGTGGTCATGGTGGGCCCCGCATCGACATCGCTGTTGGGCGGCAGGCACTGGAGTTCGGTGAAGCTGCCTCGATTCGCAGCCGTCGAGGTGACGGTGATCGTCGCTGCCTGTGCCGTCATGGCCACTGGCGAGCCGAGCAGCAGGGCGAGCAGCAGTCTGCGCGACCTCAGGCTGCCGGTGCGGGGGACTGATGGACGGGGGCCGCCGTGGGTCGATGGCATCGCTGATCTCCTCTGGTGCCGCACTGCGCGTTGGTCGATCGGCCTGCTTGCGAGGTGTCACACGGGCTAGGGCAGGCCGGTCCGGACCGATGTCGGGGGTGTAGGCGCAAAAAGCGGCGGGAAGTGATCACGCGTGAGGGGTTGCCGAGTGCGCTGGCGGCCCTCGTTGGTCGAGCGCGCGCCTGCGCGGCAGAGGCGATATCACCACCACATGCTGGACCTGCTGAGTGTCCGGATCAGGCTGGGCGGCAGTCCAAGAAGCTTGTCATCCCGGCGCAGGCCGGGATCCGGTCGGCCCTCGACACGATGTCCGAAGAGCACTGGATTCCGGCCTGCGCCGGAATGACGAGCATTCAGGGCTCGAAATTCGGGAGAGGATCGCACCCTGTTCCGGGAGCGCCCTCGTGGCGCAAGAGAGCGATCAAGTCCGTTTCAGAGCCGGTCGAGTGTGGCCAGGGACGCGGCCGGCGGCTTCAGGTGCGATTCGAGGATCAAGCGCGCTTCGGTGCCAAGCTGCGTCCGCTCCGGTGTTCCCGTCGGGGTGAGCAACGCCGCCTGCAACAGCGCACGGCCGCGCCCCGGGTGTTGCTTGCGACCGCTGGCGGCGTAGGCCGCGGCCGCCTCCAGGAAAGCCCGCAGGGCGTCCTCGCGCTGGTGCAGGGCGAGCAGGGCGCGGCCGAGGAGAAAATGCTGGCCGGCCCTCTCCGGCGCGGATGGATCGCCTTCGGTCATGCCGGTGCGCGCTTCCTGGAGCAGCGCATTGGCTTTCCCCGAGTGGCCGGACGCTGCTTGCAGCCTTGCACCCAGCAGCAGCGCTTCGATGCGCTGCGGAGCCTGCGAGAGCTCGCCGAGCAGTCCTTCCAGTCCAGCCATGACTTCGCGATCCGCGCCTGATTCGGCCTGCGCTGCGAGTAATGCCAGGCGCATGCCGAGGGTGCGCCGATGTGCGGTGCCGACGGTCGCCTCCGACAACGTGACGGCTTTCTGGAAGTGGCGCACGGCCTCGTCATGGCGCTCGGTTTCCGCGGCCAGCAGCGCGACGCCACTCAATCGCAAGGCGTAATCGGGTGTCCCGGATTCGCCCGCCGCCTCGGAAACTGCGAGCGCGCGGGTCAGCAGCGGTGCGGCCTCGGCCAGCCGGCCCTGGTTGAGGTAGAGACGTCCGAGGTTGGCGTAGGCGCCGCTCAGCTTGCTGTGCGCTTCCGGATAGAGCTGCTCGGCGACGGCCACGGCTTCGAGCAGGTACGGTTCGCCGTCCCCGGCCCGCCCGAGCCGGTCCAGTGTGATGCCGAGCCACCCCAACAGGGCCAGGTGCGGAAGGGTGTGGTGGTAGCCGGCTGCACGGTGGTCCTGGTAGGCCGCCTCGAAGGTCTGGAGCGCGCCGGCCAGATCGCCGCGCGCGTTGAGGATGGCCCCCAGGGTCACTCGCATGGAGGCATCGTCTCCCTCCGGATCATTGGCCTCCTGCAGGATGGACTTGGCCGCGAGGCCGATGCGGATCAGGCGCTCGGCTTCGTCCGGATTGCCGCTGCGCTGGGCACTGGCGGCCCAAGCGGAATAGAGCCCCGAGGTCTCTCTCGCGCGCTCGATCGAGGCCGGCAATCGTTCCAGCGCCGAGCCGGCCTGCTCGAACAGGCGGGCGGCATCCTCGAAACGCCCGTCACGACTGGCGATCTGGCCACGTCGCGACTGTATCCGGACCCAGCGCAGATCGCCTATGGCCCCTTGCGCTTCGATCAGCGCCGTGGCCCGGACATAGGTGCGGTCGGCAAGATCCCGGCGGTCCAGGTGCAGCAGCAGGTCCGCGAAACGGCTCAGCAACAGGTAATGGGAATCGGGATCGAGCCGGTTGTCGGCCTCGAGCACATCGAGTTGTTCGACGACGAGCTCCGACACGCGGGGCTCCTCGCCGCGATTGAGACTCGGATTGCCGCTGTCGAAGGCCCTGAGCAGGAAGTCGCGCATCGCCTCCGCGCGGTCCCGCTCGGCATTCGCGCGCGCAGTGGCTTGCTCGGCGGCGAGGCGCAGGGTGGTTTCGCGCCACAGCCAGGCCGAGCTCGCGGCCACGACCAGCACGGCCGCGGTCGCGACCCAGCGGTGGCGTTCCAGCGCCCGCTGCAACACATGCAGGCGACGATGGCGGAACAGCGAGATCGGCTCGCGCCGACGCATCCGCTCGAGGTCCTCGGCCAACGCCGGAACTCCGGCGTAGCGCTGTGCCGGATCTTCGCGACTGGCCTTCTCGGCGACCGCCCGCAGTTCCTCGCGATAGCGCGCCGGCATGGAATCGACGCAATCGAGCAGCAAGCGACCCAGCGAGTAGACGTCCGCTGCGGCGCCATGCGCCTGCCTATCGCGAGCTTCCGGCGCGCCGTAGCCCGGGCTGTGCCAGCCGCTGGGGTTGCCCGGTGAGAACGCGGAGCCTGAAGCCAGGCCGGCGGCGATGCCGAAGTCGATCAGGCGAACGCTCGAGCCCCGGGCGGACCGGCACAGCAGCACATTCTCCGGCTTGATGTCCCGGTGCACCACGAGTTGTCCGTGGGCGTGGCTGACCGCCGCGCAAAGTTCGAGCAGGTGCCCGAGGGCTGGCTCACCGCCCAGGCCGAAATGGCCGATGGCGGTGGGCAGCGGCAGGCCGTCGAGCAACTCCATCACGAACCAGGCCTCACCCTGCGCGGTGGTGCCGCCATCGAAGATCTGGATGATGTTCGGATGGTTGAGACGCGCCATGAGCGCGCGTTCTTCCGCGAACAGCGCATTCAGCTCGGGACGTGCGCGGTCGCTGCGGACCACCTTGAGGGCGACTTCGATCTCGAACTCGCCGTCGTCGCGCAGCGCGCGATAGACCTCGGCCATGCCGCCGTAACGGATGCGTTCGAGCAATCGGTAGCGGCCAATGCTCTCCCCGGAACGATCGCGCGGTGCCGCCGTGTCGCGCGCGAACTCACCCACGGCCTGTCCGAGCCCGGTGGCATCGTCCCCGGCATGCTCCAGCATGCGCTTGAGCAGGCTGGCCCGCGCCGGATCGCCCGCCAGTTGCTCGTCCACCCATGCCGCGCGCTGTGCGGCTGGCCGCTCCAGGGCCTGGTGGAACAGCTCCTCGAGGGCGGCCAGCGCGGCCGCGCGTTCACGGTCCGGGGAAGGGTCGGATTCGGCCATGCGGCGCAGCCCGCTCAAGGACCTGCGTCGAGCTGGGCCTGGATCCAGCTGCGCGCAAAACTCAGCTCCCGGCCCAGCGTTGCCGGGGACAGCCCGGTGATTTCGGCCATCTCGCTACGGGTCATTCCGCCGAAGTAATGCATCTCGACCAGTCGGGCCTTGCGCGGATCGGCGCGGGCCAGGTCGTCGAGCAGTGCATCGAGTTCGAGGAGCTGCATCGCCTGGTGACCGCCCGGCTCCTCGTCGTGCCCGCGCAAGGTGATGCGGACCGGCCGAGCGCCGCGCTTCGCTGCCTGCTTGCGACGCGCGTGATCGACCAGTACGCGCCGCATCGTCGTCGACACCATGCTGATGAAGTGGCGGCGGTCCCTGAGCGGCATCGCCAGATCTGCCAGCCGAAGGTAGGCCTCCTGCACCAGGTCGCCGGGTTCCAGCGTGATCGCTGCGCGCTCGCCACGCAGATGACGCTCGGCGATCTGCTCGAGCAGCGGCAGGACCGTTGTGTCCCAGAGGCCGGCATCGATCGCAGCGTTGTCGATTGCAGCCGGTGGCCCCGGATCCCGATCTTGGGCATCTGTGCTCATGAAGCGCAAATCTACGCGATCAGGGCGAAAGCGGATGCGAAATCCGGGCTTGCGCTCAGGATGCCGATGAGTCGAGAGCCTTTCGCGCGCAGAGCGCGCTCCTACGGGTGTGGCTAGTCCGCGCCTCCGCGGTAGGAGCGCCCTTGGGCGCGATTCGGTCCGCGGCCAGGCCCTTTCGCGCGCAGAGCGCGCTCCTACATGCGTCCGGCGGCCATGTGCGCACGGCGAGGCCGGGAATTGATGTGGGATCGCCCTTGTGGCGTGATGAGCGAGGCCTCGGGGAAACAGGTGCGTTCGTCAAGCGCTCGCGGAAGGTCGCTCGGCCTCGATCCGGGTCCGTGCCTGGACGCACTCACCCCAGCCCCCAGCCCCGAGCCCCGCTCTTCGAACAAGCCTCAATTCGGCAGTCGCCGCACCCGCGCGCCGAGTGCCGCCAGCTTTTCCTCGATGCACTCGTAGCCGCGGTCGATGTGATACACGCGATCGACCATGGTCTCGCCCTCGGCGGCCAGCCCGGCCAGCACCAGCGAGGCGCTGGCGCGCAGATCGGTGGCCATCAGCGGCGCTCCGGTCATCTGGCGCACGCCGGTGATCACGGCGGTGTTGCCGTGGAGCTGGATGTCGGCGCCAAGCCGGCGCAGCTCCTGGACGTGCATGAAGCGGTTCTCGAACACGGTCTCGGTGACCATGCCGACGCCCTCGGCGACGGTGTTGAGCGCGGTGAACTGCGCCTGCATGTCGGTCGGGAAGGCCGGGTAGGGCGCCGTCGTGACGTTGACCGCGCGTGGGCGGCGACCCTGCATGTCGAGTTCGATCGAGTCCTCGCTGACGTTGAGGTGGGCGCCGGCTTCCTCGAGCTTTTGCAGCACCGCATCGAGGGTCTTCGGGCGCGCCCGCTTGAGCAGCACGCGGCCACCGCTGATCGCGCCAGCGACCAGGAAGGTGCCGGTCTCGATGCGGTCCGGCAGCACGTCGTAATGACAGCCCTGCAAGCGCTCGACGCCGTGCACGGTGATGGTGTTGCTGCCGGCACCTTCGATGATCGCACCCATGGCGATCAGGAAGTTGGCGAGGTCGACGACCTCGGGCTCCTGCGCGGCGTTCTCGATGATCGTCGTGCCCTCGGCGAGCGCGGCGGCCATCATGATGTTCTCGGTGCCGGTGACGGTGACGATGTCGAGCACGATGCGCGCGCCCCTCAGGCGCTTGGCGCGGGCCTTGATGTAGCCGGCCTCGACCTTGACCTCCGCTCCGAGGGCCTCGAGGCCCTTGATGTGCAGGTCCACCGGGCGCGTGCCGATCGCGCAGCCGCCGGGCAGCGAGACCTCGGCGACGCCATAGCGCGCGACCAGCGGCCCGAGCACGAGGATCGAGGCGCGCATCGTCTTCACCAGGTCGTAGGGCGCGAAGTAACGGTCGGCCTTGGTCGGGTCGGCGTGGATGTGCATGCGCTCGTCGACGGCGAGGTCGACGCCCATCTGGCCAAGCAACTCCATCGTCGTCGTGACATCGTGCAGGTGCGGCACATTGCCGATCACGCAGGGTCCGTCGGCGAGCAGCGTGCCCGACAGGATCGGCAGCACGGCGTTCTTCGCGCCGGAAATCCACACTTCCCCGCTCAGCGGGATGCCGCCCTCGACGATGATCTTGGCCATGCCGTCCTTCCTGGTCGTGCCGGCAATCAGCCGGCGAGTGCCGCCCACTCCTCGGGCGTATGGGTCTTCAGCGCGAGGGCGTGGATTTCGCCGCCGAGCTTGTCTCCGAGCGTCTCATACACCCGCCGGTGGCGCGCCAGCGGGCGCAGGCCGGCGAAATCGCGGGCAATCACCACCGCCTCGAAGTGCACGCCGTCCTCGCCCTGCACACGCACATCGGCGCCGGGCAGGCCTTTCTCGATCATCGCCTGGATGGTGGCTGCGTCCATGGGGAACTCCGGGGCAAGGATTCAGGTTGGTGCGGTGTAGACTGCGCTTTTCACCGGGCCCGTGCGCGGGCTGCGGTCAAAGGGGCGCTGATGCTAGGGCATGCCGTCCCGAGTTGGAATTCCAAGCCGGTCTGCCGATGAACCCATCCGATTCGATCCCATCCGCCGCCGCCGGATCGGCCGCGGCCATCGCCGAGGCTGGCCGTCGCGTCATCGCCATCGAGGCCGCGGCGATCATTGCGCTTGGTGCGCGCATCGACGGCGATTTCAGCCGCGCGGTCGAGCTGATCCTGCACTGCCGCGGCCGTGTGGTCGTCAGCGGCATCGGCAAGAGCGGACACATCGCGCGCAAGATCGCAGCGACCATGGCCAGCACCGGCACGCCGGCCTTCTTCGTGCACCCGGCCGAGGCCAGCCACGGCGATCTCGGCATGATCACCACCGAGGACGTGGTCATTGCGCTGTCGAATTCAGGCGAGACCGACGAGTTGCTGACCGTGCTGCCCGTGGTCAAGCGCAAGGGCGTGCCGCTGGTGGCGATGACCGGCAATCCGCGCTCGAGCCTGGCGCGCATTGCCGACGTGCACCTCGATGTCGCCGTCGATGCCGAGGCCTGCCCGCTGAACCTGGCGCCGACGGCGAGCACCACCGCAGCGCTGGTGATGGGTGATGCGCTGGCCGTGGCCTTGCTCGAGGCGCGGGGTTTCACGGCCGATGATTTTGCGGCCTCGCACCCGGCTGGCCAGCTTGGCCGGCGCCTGCTGGTGCGCATCGAGGACGTGATGCACTCGGGCGCCGAGTTGCCGCGCGTGCTCCCGGGCGCCAGCGTCATGGATGCGCTGGTCGAAATGACGGCCAAGCGCCTCGGCATGACCGCCGTGGCCGATGCCGAGGATCGCCTGCATGGCGTGTTCACCGACGGCGATTTGCGCCGCGCCCTCGACGACGCCAGTGTCGATCTGCGCGCCACGCCGGTGTCGGCGCTGATGACCGCGCATCCGCGCACGATCGGGCCGGAACAGCTCGCGATCGAAGCGGCACGGCTGATGGAGGCGCACAAGATCAGCGCGCTGCTGGTGACGGCCGAGGATGGCCGCCTGCTCGGCGCGCTCAACTTCCACGACCTCCTGCGCGCGCGGGTGATCTGACCGTGCTCGATCCGGAACTGCACGACGCCCGCGAACGCGCTCGCCGGATCAAGGTGATCGGCTTCGATGTCGA
>JANJUH010000387.1 GCA_024710675.1 Lysobacterales bacterium | reverse complement strand
ATCGGTGGTGCCACGCCGCGGCTGACAGCCATCGAGCCGCCGCTGGCCGGCAGCAGCAACTTCACGATCGGCATCGACGGCGGGCGCGGCTCGGCGCAAGCCACCGTGGTGCTGGCGACCAGCGATCCCACGGCGCCGGATGCCCCGGCACTGCTCACCCAGACTGTCCAACTGTCGGCGCTCGGCGCCGGCTCGGTCCACCTGACCCTGCCCAACGACGGCAACCTCGAAGGCGTACCGCTGTACCTTCGGGTCTTCGTTGCCGATGCCGCCGCGGCGGGCGGTCACTCCTCCACCGCCAGCGTGCACTTCACGCTGCTCGGCATCGACGATTTCGTGCTGAGGGACGGTTTCGAGGACTGAGGACGCCCCTGGTCTGCCAGCCCATGGCCCCGATGCGGGCTGCGCGCCTGGCCGAGCTGCGCGCTGTCCCGTGGGTCCGGATTCATCCGGACGCTCTTCCTTCGATCAGCGGCGAAGCGTCGGGATGAATCCCGACCCACAGAAGCATGATCTCGGAATGAATCCCGACCCGCAGGGGCGCGGATCGCCCTCCCCGCCATCAATCCCGGCTCACCGCGCCCCGTACCCCGTCAGCGCCAGCGTCAGCAACTGCTTCATCTCCTCTCGAAGCGAGACCGGGGCGACGACTTCGGCGTCCGGGCCGTAGCGCAGCACGTCCATCAGGAGTTCGCGGGCGTTGCCGAAGGGCAGTTGCAGCTCGTAACGGCCGTCGGGGAGCAGGCGGCCCTTCTGCTGGGCGTGCCAGCGCTCGTCGGCGACCCAGCGCGCGGCATGGGCCGAGAAGCGGATCGTCGCCCAGGCGCGCGCCGGTCCCGAGAAGATCCCGTAGCTCTGTGCGAAATGCGCCTCGAGTTCGTCCTCGGGCCAGTCCTGGGCGGGTTCGGTGAGAAGTTCCGGCGCAGCGATGCGGTCGAGCGCAAAGGAGCGGAAACCGCGGCGGCCGTGGTCCCAGGCGTCCAGGTACCAGTTGTCGCGGTAATGGGTCAGGCGCTGCGGCGAGGTCTGACGCGCGCTGCCCTCGCCGGTCGAGCGCGCCCGGTAGCTGAAGCTCAACCGACGCCGCTCCAGCACGGCCCCACTGACCGCGCGGAACACGCCCTCGTCGATGCGCCGGCTGGCCTGGCGCAACACGCGGATCCGGCCGAGGTGATCGATGCGCTCGCCGACCAGCGCGCGCAGGCGCGGGCCGAGATCACCGAGCGCCTCGGCCAGCGCACCCTCGCTCTGCCCGGCCAGCGCCTGGCGCGCGACCAGGAGCGCGTAGACCTCGTCCTGCGACAGCCACAGTCCCGGCAGTTCGAAGGTGCCTTCCTCGCCGGTGGCGTAGCGGAAGCGATGGGTGTCCGGATCGGTGTCGAGGGGTGCGCCGAGGGCATCGCGCAGGAAGGCGATGTCGCGATAGACGGTGGCGCGCGAGGCCTGGGTCTCTTCCATCAGGCGCTCGAGCGAAGCGCCGGTGCGATTGACCTTGAGCAGCCGGTGGAGGCGCTGGATGCGTTCGTGGCGGTCCATGCGAAAGGCCTGCGCGCGTGAGTCATGCGAGAGCGACGGCGCATCCTATAGGATCAGGTGCGTGCCCGGCGCGTGGACCGGGCGGGAGAGTGAGCGATGGGCCTGTTCTCGCTGTTGTGGTTCCTGCTGATCGGTGCCGTCGCCGGCTGGCTCGCGGGCAAGGTCGTGCGCGGCCGTGGCCTGGGGTTTCTTGGCAACATGGCCGTCGGCGTGCTGGGCGCGGTCGTCGGGGGCGCGGTGTTCGTGCAGGGCCTGGGCTTCGACATCCAGCCCGGCGGTTTCGTCATCGCCTTCCTCGGCGCCGTGATCCTGCTCGTCCTCGTCAATCTGGTACGCAAGTCATGATCAGGACGGCATTGCTCTCGCTTGCGCTGGGCCTGGCTGGCCCGGCCCTCGCCGATACGCCGGTGGCAATCGCGATCCACGGCGGCGCCGGCACCATCGAGCGCAGCAAGCTCGACGAGGCCACCGAGGCAGCCATCCGAGCCGAGCTCGCGGCGGCCCTCGATGCCGGCCACGCGATCCTTGACGAGGGCGGCACGGCGCAGGCGGCGGTGATCGCCGCAGTCACGCGGCTGGAGGACTCGCCGTACTTCAACGCCGGCAAGGGCGCGGTATTCACTGCCGACGGTCGCAACGAACTGGATGCCTCGATCATGCTCGGCAAGGGCCAGCGCGCGGGTGCGGTGGCCGGCCTGACGCGGGTGAAGAACCCGATCCTGCTCGCCGAGGCGGTGATGCAGCGCTCGCCGCACGTCATGATGATCGGCGCCGGGGCCGAGGCCTTTGCGAAGGAAGTCGGCATCGCGTTCGTCGATCCGTCCCACTTCCGCACCGAGGGCCGCTGGCAGCAGTACCTCGACTGGAAGGCCAGGCAGGGCCAGCCGCGCGCGCAGGCGCCGAAGGATCGCTATTTCGGCACCGTGGGCGCCGTCGCGCTCGATCGCCAGGGAGAGCTCGCTGCCGCCACCAGCACCGGCGGCATGACCGGCAAACGCTACGGCCGCGTGGGCGACGCGCCGATCATCGGCGCCGGCACCTGGGCGGACGAGGGCTGCGCGGTGTCGGCCACCGGCTGGGGCGAGTTCTTCATCCGCCTCGCCGTCGCCCACGACATCTGCGCGCGGGTCCGTTACGGCAAGGCCGGTGTCGAGGCCGCCGCCGAGGAAGTCGTGATGCGCCGCGTACCGGAGCTCGGCGGTGACGGCGGCGTCATCGCCCTCGATGCGAAGGGCCAGGTCAGCCTGCCCTTCAACACCAGGGGCATGTACCGCGGCGCCATCGATGGCAAGGGGCGCCGAACGATCGCGATCTACGATGACGAGGGTGGCGCGGACGCGGCCCAACCGTAGGAGCGCCCTTGGGCGCGAAATGGTCTTGCCACAGACCTCATCGCGCCCAGAGGGCGCTCCTACGTGCGGGTAGGTGACACCCAGGAATTCCCGGGCACCTCACTCCAGCCCATCGGCAAACATCAAGCCGCCGCGCTGCTGGCTCCACTGGATCAGGAAGGCGGTGAGCGCTTGCGGCGCGTTGGTCGCCGCGGGTTGGCCGGCCTGGCCTTCGCGGTTGATGCCGTGGCAGCCGTCGCAACTGCGGATCTCGCCGGGCTGCAAGGTGAGCCAGAAGCGCTCGCGGACCACCGGCTCGCCGTTGGGTGCTGTGTTCTGCCAGCTCAGCGCGCGCCGGGTCGGTACGACGACGGCCGCCGAGCCGTCCGGGAAGATCGGCACGCTGCCCGCCGGGCCGCCAGGATTCGGCAGGTTCTGCGCCATGGCAGCGGCATCGTGCAGGAAGCGCGGCAGCACGCGGCGCCCGGGGCGTGGGTTCTGGCCGCCCAGGGTCAGGCCGCGCAACTGGTCGGCCTGCACCACCTGGAAATGGGCGATGTCGTAGAGCGTCCCGCCAGTACCCACGGTCTGGACGCCGCCCGGCACGCGCAGGTTGAAGGGCTGCTGGCGGTCGGCATCGTCGCGTGAGGTGTTGTTGCGGACCACCATCAGGCCGAGGCCATCACGGGCGAGCTGGCGCCTGAACGTCGAAGGCGCGACACCGGCAGTGGCGAATGCGGTCAGTTCCGGCGCCGACAGCGGGGGTTCGCGCGTGGCGACAGGCGCCGGGCGCACGCGCACGACCGCGGGTGACAACTCCCACAGCTCGCCGTCATAGCTGACCAGTTGGTCCGGGTTCCAGAAGGAGATCGCCTTGTCGATGCCGGGCGTCAGCTCGCTGCCGGCGGTCAGCAGGCCGCCACCGGCATCCACCATCAGGCGCAGCCGGAAGCGATAGTTCGGGATCGGCGCGGTGGGCGTGCCGAGGTTTTGCACCCCACCCTGCTCGGGCGCATGCGCGACGATGACGCGGCCGTCGGAGAGTACCGCCGGATTGCGGTAGTGGCCGGAATGATCCGGTGCCGGCGTCGTGCCGAAGGTCGAGCGTGGCGTCATGTACTCGATGACGATGTC
>JANJUH010000202.1 GCA_024710675.1 Lysobacterales bacterium | reverse complement strand
AGGCCTAGAATCGCTGATCCCTCGGGCCGACAGCCGGATTGCGGTTCCCGGGGGGTGATGGCGGTCGCCAATGCGATCGGCATCCCTATCGCGCCCGGCTCGGTCCCACGGGGAGAAAGGCACCCGAGGCACTGGGCCAGGCGTCTGTCATGACCTACAGGATCAAGGAAACGATCATGCCTCTCAATGCCATCCAGACTGGCGAAATCATCAAGACCCACGGCCGCGGCCAGGGCGACACCGGTTCCCCGGAAGTGCAGGTCGCGTTGCTGACCGCGCGCATCGAGCAGCTCTCGGGTCATTTCGCGTCGCACAAGAAGGATCACCACTCGCGTCGCGGCCTGCTCAAGCTGGTGAACCAGCGCCGCAACCTGCTGGCGTACCTCAAGCGCAAGGACGATGCGCGCTACCGCGCATTGATCGAGAAGCTCGGCCTGCGCCGCTGATCCAAAGGCGCAGTGACGGGCCAGGGATGGCCCGTCGGCAGGCGGGTCGCCACGGCGTCCCGCCCGCCAGCCCGGATCCGGCAGGTGCCGGCTCCGGAAGCGGACTGGCCGACCCAGGGACTGGGCCCGGCTGGTGATGCGATTCACCCGACAGGATAAGGACGCGTTCAGTGGCGAAGATTACGAAGCAGTTCAAGTACGGTGACCACACGGTCACGCTCGAGACCGGCGAGATCGCCCGTCAGGCAACCGCCGCGGTGCTGGTCACGATGAGCGACACGGTCGTGCTGGTCACGGCGGTGGCCGACAAGCGCGTCCGCGAAGGGCGTGATTTCTTCCCGCTGACGGTGAACTACCAGGAGAAGTTCTACGCCGGTGGCCGCATCCCCGGTGGCTTCTTCAAGCGCGAGGGTCGCCCGACCGAGCGCGAGACGCTGACCTCGCGCCTGATCGATCGTCCGATCCGCCCGCTCTTCCCCGAAGGTTTCTTCCACGACGTGCAGGTCATGGCGACCGTGCTGTCGATGAATCCCGAAGTCGACGCCGACATCCCGGCGCTGATCGGCGCCAGCGCGGCGCTGTCGCTGTCCGGTCTGCCCTTCGGCGGCCCGATCGCTGCGGCCAAGGTCGGCTACATCAACGGCCAGTACGTGCTCAACCCGACCAGCGAGCAGCTCAAGGCTTCGCAGCTCGAACTCGTCGTCGCCGGCACCGACAAGGCCGTGCTGATGGTCGAGTCCGAGGCGCAGTTGCTCAGCGAGGACGTGATGCTGGGTGCGGTGATGTTCGGTCACCAGCAGCAGCAGGTCGCGATCCAGGCGATCAACGAGCTGGTCGCCGAAGTCGGCACGACGCCCTTCCCGTGGACGCCGCCGGTGGGCCACAAGGAGCTCGAGGCCGCCGTTCGCCAGGCCGCCGAAGGCCCGCTCAATGCCGCCTACGACATCCGCGAGAAGCAGGAGCGTCGCACCGCCGTCTCGGCGGCCAAGGCTGCGGTCATTGCTGCCCTCGGTGGCGAGCACGGCGCTGCCAACGGCTACACCGATTCGATGATCGCGCGCACCTTCGAGGACCTCGAGTACCAGCTCGTGCGTCACCGCATCATCGAGAAGCAGCCGCGCATCGACGGCCGTGACCTCGTGACCGTGCGCCCGATCAGCGTGCGCGTCGGCGTGCTGCCGCGTACCCACGGCTCGGCCCTGTTCACCCGCGGCGAGACCCAGGCCATCGTCACCGTCACCCTCGGCACCGGCAAGGACGCGCAGATCATCGACGCGGTCGAGGGCGAGAGCAAAGAGACCTTCATGCTGCACTACAACTTCCCGCCGTTCTCGGTGGGCGAGGTGAGCATGATGCTGGCGCCGAAGCGCCGCGAGATCGGCCACGGCCGCCTCGCCAAGCGCGGCATCGCTGCGGTGATGCCGAAGAACGAGGACTTCCCCTACGTCATCCGCGTGGTCTCGGAAATCACCGAGTCCAATGGTTCCAGCTCGATGGCTTCGGTCTGCGGTTCCTCGCTGGCGCTGATGGATGCGGGTGTGCCGATCAAGGCGCCGGTGGCCGGCATCGCGATGGGCCTGATCAAGGAAGGCGATCGCTTCGCCGTGATCAGCGACATCCTCGGCGACGAAGACCACCTCGGCGACATGGACTTCAAGGTGGCGGGTTCCCACGAGGGCATCACCGCGCTGCAGATGGACATCAAGATCGACGGGATCACCGAGGAGATCATGAAGGTCGCCCTCGCCCAGGCCCGCGATGGCCGTCGCTTCATCCTCGGCGAGATGGGCAAGGTGATTGCCGCCTCGCGCGCCGAGATGAGCACCTACGCGCCGCGCCTGTTCACGATGAAGATCCACCCGGACAAGATCCGCGACGTGATCGGCAAGGGTGGCGTGACCATCCGCGCGATCACCGAGGAGACCGGCACGATCATCGACATCCAGGATGACGGCACGATCACCATCGCTTCGAACAACCAGGCCGCCGCCGACGCCGCGCGTCGCCGCATCGAGCAGATCACCGCCGACGTCGAGCCGGGCCGCATCTACGAGGGCAAGGTCGTCAAGCTGATGGACTTCGGCGCCTTCGTGACCATCCTGCCGGGCCGCGATGGCCTCGTCCACGTGTCGCAGATCTCCAACGAGCGCGTCGAGAAAGTCGGCGACAAGCTCAAGGAAGGCGACGTGGTGCGCGTCAAGGTGCTGGAAGTCGACAAGC
>JANJUH010000298.1 GCA_024710675.1 Lysobacterales bacterium | reverse complement strand
CCGATCGCCCCGCCCTTGCCCGCGGTATCGCGGCCTTCGAAGACGATGACGAGGCGCTGGCCGGTGTGCTGCAGCCAGCGGTGCATCATGTTCAGCTCTTCCTCGATCGGCTCCAGGGCCTTGCGGTAAGCCTTGCCGTTGAACTCGCCCATCGCTGCGCTCCTGCTGGCTGGTGCACTGATCACACGCGCTCGGGCGCCCGCCGTCAATCGCCGATCAGCACGCGGCCGAAGCGCGGCGGAATCGTGATCGCCAGCTTCCGGCCCGCCGCAGCGGCCTCATCTCCGCCCAGCGCGTCGCGCAGGGACACCCCGGACAGGTCGGCCGGCAGCTCGATGGTGCGTTCGATCGGGCCTGCGCCGTTGTTGAGCGCGACGATGGCCACCACGCCATCGAGCCGGCGCAACCACACGATCGCCTGCTCGTCCACGTACAGCGGGGCGTCCAGCGAGCCGCGGCGCAGCACCGGGTGGTCGTGGCGCATCCGCACGAGCTTGCGCAGCTCCGTGCGCAAGGCCAGATCCGGCTCGCCGCCCAGATCCGCCCACGGATACGTCCGGCGATTGTCCGGATCGTCGCCGCCAGTCAGACCCACCTCGTCGCCGTAGTAGATCGCCGGCGTGCCGGGATACGTCATCTGCAGCAGCAGCGCGAGCCGGAAGCGCTCGCGGGCGAGCGCGAAGGCGCCGGGATCGGCCGCGCGATCGACGCCGCCCAGCAGGTGCAGCGTGCGCGCCTGGTCATGCGTGGACAGGAGGTTCATCAGCGCCGCGTGCGCCTGCGGCGGATAGGCCTCGCGCAGGTGCTCGAGGTTGACCACCAGCCGCCGCGCGTCGCCGCCCTTGGCGTACTCGATCGCGGTGTTGCGGAAGATGTAGTTCATCGTCGAATCGAAGCTGTCGCCGAGCAAGTACTTCGAGGCATCGAACCAGGTCTCGGCCACCAGCAGCGCGTCGGGCCGGTGCGCCTTGATCGCGCGCCGCCAGTCGCGCCAGAAATCGTCCGGCACCCATGGCGCCACATCCATCCGCCAGCCCGCGGCACCGGCGTCCAGCCAGTGCTGCATCACGCCATCCGGGCCGAAGGCAAAGTCGCGGAAGGAGGCCGAGGCATCGTCGAGGTCGGGCAGGTTGGCCACACCCGTCCACCCGGTGTAGGGCGGGTCGGCTTCCGGATTGAAACGGTACCAGTCGGCGAATGGCGAATCGGCACGGATCTCTCCACCCTCGTAGGCGCCCATGCCCGGGTGGCGCGCGTAGCGGTCGAAGTAGACCGAATCGCGGCCGCTGTGGTTCAGCGAGGCGTCGATGACCACACGGATGCCGCGCCGCGCGGCCTCGGCGGTGAGCCTGCGGAAGTCGGCCTCGCTGCCGAAGCCGGGATCGATGCGCCGGTAGTCCGCGGTGTCGTACTTGTGGTTGCTGGATGCCGCGAAGACGGGCGTCATGTAGATCGCATTCGCCCCGAGGTCGGCGATGTCGTCGAGCTTCTCGGTGATCCCGGCGAGATCGCCGCCGAAAAAATCGTTCGCGTAGTAGCCATCCGAACCATCGCCGCTGCCATTGCGATACGGCCGCTGGTTCCAGTCGGCGTGCAACTCGACGGTACCGTCCTCGAAGGCCTGGACGCCGGGCTGCGGATCGTTGCCGGGATCGCCGTTGCGGAAGCGCTCGGGGAAGATGTAGTACCAGACGATATCGGGCGCATGGTCGGGTACCGCATAAGCCGGGTCGTAGACGGTCTGCCGGTAGCGGCGTATGCGCCTGGCCTGCTCCGGCAAGCGCAGCAGTTCGCCCACGCCGCCGCTGCCGCGCTCGCGCGTCCAGAAGATGCCGTCGCGGTTGTTGTGGTAGGCGTAGCGCTGGTCGCCCGCCTGCAGCTCGAACCAGTAACCGTGCACGCCGATGTCGGCATGGCGATGGGCGGCGCGCCAGAGCAGGCCCGTGGCCGTGCCCTCGCGACGCATCGGAACGCGCGCCGACTCGCGGTACTCGAGCACTTCCTGGTTGCCCTCGAGCCGCCGCGCCTCGATCACCAGTGTCACCGCGTCGACGCCCACCGGCGTCGCCAGCGCGTAGTCGATCGAGGTGCCGGCGACCACCGCGCCGAAGGGCTGCTTGTGCGCCGGATCGCGCGAATCGAAACGGGCGCCGAGCACGCGCGGGTCGTCGACCGGCCGTGCGCCCGGATCGATGAACGAACGCGGCCCGATGCTCAGGCTGGGCTGCCCATCGACGAAGCGCAATGTCAGTGTGTGGGCGCCGCTGAAGCCGTGGCGGATGTGGGCGCTCTTGCCCGGCGCGCTGTCGGCAACCAGCTTCGCCGGGACGGCACTTTCGACCGGCCGCGGATCGTTCGGATCGGAGCCAAAGCTCGTCGCCGGCGTCCAGCCCGCGTCGGCGATCTTGAATTCCTGTTCGTGCTCGAGATCGACATTGAGGAAATAGGCATCGCAGGACCAGGCGAAGGCGTGGTCCTCGTCGGCACCCCAACTGTTCATCGAGCCGCGCAAGTGCAGCACGAGCTCGCCCAGCGGCGCGGGCGTGCAGGCAGCGACATCGTCGCCACGCCCGCCACCACCGGCACATCCGGCCAGCGCCACAACGCCCAGCAACCCCAGCCTCGCCTTCATCGAACGCCCTCCCGGTGGCTGCCCCGAGTATCGACGCGAGAATGCCCGGCTGGGACCGGACGCAATCGTATGCAGGCAGGCACCGGCATGCGGTAGTTTCGCGTCCGTCTCCATCGACCACTCATTGCCCATGCGCGACAGCCGGCTGCGACTGGCCAATTTCATCGACGGGGATTTCCGCGCCCCGCAATCGGCGCGCTATCTGCCGCTCATCGAACCGGCGACCGGCCGCGCCTATGCCGACGTGCCCGATTCGGGCGCAGCCGATGTCGATGCCGCCGTCGCCGCGGCGACACGGGCAGCGCCCGATTGGGCCGCGCAGCCACCGAGCGC
>JANJUH010000235.1 GCA_024710675.1 Lysobacterales bacterium | reverse complement strand
CCTGGCGTCGGCGCTGGAGCGTATCCGGGCACGCCTCCTCGATGGCCATCGGCCGCCGCTCGCGGATGCGCTCGATGCCATCGAGGCGGCACGTCCCCGCACCGAGCCGCTGCGCTGGATCAGCGCCAGCGCGGGCGATGTCGTGCGCCTGATCGCCATCGACGAGGTGCTCGCCTTCCATGCCCAGGACAAGTACACGCGTGTGCTGACAACGGGCGGCGAGGCGGTGATCCGCACACCGCTCAAGGAACTTCTCCGGCGCCTCGACGAATCCGACTGGGCACAGGTGCACCGCAGCCTGATCGTTCGTCTGGCCGCCATCGCCGAGCTGCGCAAGGATGAACTCGGCCGCTGGCAGTTGCGGATCAAGGGTCTGGCCGAGGCCTTCCCCGTCAGCCAGGCCCTGATGGCGCGCTTCCGGCCGATGTGAGGGCGCGGCGCCCGCTCAGGCCGCCGCGATCAGCGCATCGAGCTTGCCGGCGTCGGCTGCGAACAGGCGGATGCCTTCCGCCAGCTTCTCGGTGGCCATCGCGTCCTCGTTGAGCGCGTAGCGGAAGCCGGTTTCGCCATAGGACACCGGTGCGATATCGGCCGCGCGTGCCTCCTCGGGATCGAGCCGACGCGCCAGCGGTGCCACCGTCTGTTGCAGCGAGGCGAGCAGCTCCGGGCTGATCGTCAGCAAATCGCAGCCGGTGAGTGCGGTGATCTGGCCGACGTTGCGGAAGCTCGCGCCCATGACTTCGGTGGCAATGCCATGGCGCTTGTAGTAACGCCAGATGCGGGTCACCGACTGCACGCCGGGGTCGTTCTCGCCGGCATTCGCCGCGTCGTCCCAGCCGGCGCCAGCTACCTTCTTGTACCAGTCGTAGATGCGCCCGACGAAGGGCGAGATCAGTGTCACGCCGGCTTCGCCGCAGGCCACCGCCTGACTGAAGGCGAACAGCAGGGTGAGATTGCAGTGGATGCCCTCGCGCTCGAGTTCGGCCGCCGCGCGGATGCCTTCCCAGGTCGAGGCGATCTTGATCAGCACGCGCTCGCGGCCGATGCCGGCCTGCTCGTAGCGGCCGATGATGGTCCGTGCGCGCTCGACCGTGGCCCGTGTGTCGAAGGACAGGCGGGCGTCGACCTCGGTGCTGACCCGGCCCGGCACGACCTTCAGGATTTCGAGGCCGAAGCGCACCAGCACGGCATCGACGATCTCCTCGTGCGCCTGCCCGCGGTGGGCGGCGACGGTCTCGGCCAGAAGTGGCGCGTAGTCGGCCTGCTGCACCGCCTTCAGGATCAGCGAGGGATTGGTCGTGGCATCGCGGGGAGCGTACTGCGCCAGTTGCCGGAAGTTGCCGGTGTCGGCGACAACGACCGTGTGGGTCTTGAGCTGCTCGAGCTGGTTCATGGGCGGCTGCGTGCTGTGGCGAGGCGCGAATGCTAGCCCGTTGCGACCTTGCAGGACGTCGGCCGCCGTGCTGTTTGCAGGCTGTCCGCAAATCGTCCGCAGATCGTTCGGTCACATTCGAGTCTCAACTCAGGCTTTGACGTTCCTTTGACGGGCGTGAATACTGTGTGTACAGGCTGCTGTCCGGCGGCCGTGCACACATTTGAAGGAGCAAGGCAGTGCGACGTAATCATCTGTGGTCGACGATGGCGGGTGTGTTGGTGGCCGGCGGCGCGATGGCGGCCACGATCGGTGACGGCCCGGTCGTCGAACAGCACATGAGCCAGGCGGCGATCGAGTCGGGGCAGATTCCTTTCGAACAGATCTTCGCGCACGGCAAGCTGTTGTTCGCCGCCAAGTTCAACATCTTCGACGGCCAGAGCCGCCCGGGCACCACCGGTGGTGGCGCCGCCCGTGTTCCGGGCAGCGCGCCGCGCTTCATCCGCACCTCGGCGCCGGACGCCAATTCCTGTGCCGGTTGCCACAATGATCCGGTGGCCGGCGGTGGTGGCGACATCGTCGCCAATGTCTTCGTGCTGGCCCAGGCCCTCGATCCGGTCACCGAGTCCGTCAGTGGCCAGTTCAGCAACGAACGCAACACGCTCGGCATGCAGGGCTCGGGTGCCATCGAGATGCTGGCCCGCGAGATGACGGCTGACCTGCAGGCCATTCGCGACGAAGCGCTCAGCCTCGCCAACGAGACCGGGCGCACGACGCGGCGGCCGCTGGTGAGCAAGGGTGTGCACTTCGGTTTCGTCACGGCCCATGCGGGCGGACAACTGGACGTGAGCGAGGTGGAGGGGATCAATACCGACCTGATCCTGCGGCCTTTCCACCAGAAGGGTGCGGTGATCTCGCTGCGCGAGTTCACCAACAATGCGATGAACCACCATCACGGCATGCAGTCGACCGAGCGTTTCGGCCAGTCCCGCACCGGCAGCAGCGATTTCGACCAGGATGGGGTGAGCGACGAGTTGTCGGTGGGCGACATCACGGCGACGACGATCTACCAGGCGGCGCTGAACGTCCCGGGCCAGGTGCTGCCGGATGATCCAGCCGCGCTGCGTGCCGTGATCCGCGGCGAGCGCACCTTCGAAACCGTGGGCTGCGCCGACTGCCACACGCCTTCGCTGAAGCTCAACACGGCCGAGTTCTCGGAGCCCAATCCCTACAATCCGGCCGGCAACCTCACGCCGGGTTCGGGCGTGACCCCCTACAGCTATGACATGACCGCCTTCGGTCAGCTGCCCAGGCACGAGAAGGCCCCGGACGGCGGTATTCACGTGCGCGCCTACACCGATCTCAAGCGCCACAACCTCTGTGACGCCGAGGTCCAGCACTTCTGCAACGAGCAGGTGGTCCAGGGCGGCATCGCGACCAACATGTTCCTGACCCGCAAGCTGTGGGATGTGGGCAACTCGGCGCCCTACGGCCACAAGGGTGACCTGACCACGATCACCGAGGCGATCATGGCCCACGGTGGCGAAGCCCGTGATTCACGCCTGGCCTTCGAGGCCCTGAGCACGAACCGCCAGGCCGAGATCATCGAGTTCCTGAAGTCTCTGCAGATCCTCGAGCCCGGAACGCCCTCGCTGGTCGTCGACAAGGCCGGCAAGCCGGTCGACAAGGCGGCACTCGTGGCGAAGTTCGCGCGGTCGGCGGACTGAGTCCGTCGTTCCACCCAAACGCGCTCTTCGAGCCCCTCTCCCGCCGCGTGCGGGAGAGGGAGAATCTCTGGCCCCACTCCTCCGTTGGCGAACCGGGACACGTCGACGCATGCGCCGACCCGGCGAGGGCCAGCGCGAGGAGCGCCAGCGCGTGGAGCGCCGGCCGGAATGAGGGGTAGAGGAGAGGGGGAAGACATCCACATCCCCGGCAGACGCTTCGGGACTCTTCCGAAAGAGCCAACATCCTGGGGAACCGGACAGATCTCTCCCACGAGTGGAGAAGGGCCTCGAGTCCCGTGCCTCCGCGAACCTGCTGCCTGCTCGCGAAGCTCTCCCTCTCCCGATCCTCGGGCTGACCTGTCCTGGCGACCCAAGCGATCCGAACCGGCGCGACGGTCAGGATCTCAAGGCCGGCGCGCACCAGCACGGCATCGACGATGTCCTCGTGCCGCTGCCCGCGGCGGGCAGCGACGGTCTCGGCCAGCAACAGGGCGTACTCGGGCTGCTGCGCTGCCTTCAGGATCAGCCGGGGATTGGTCATGGCATCCCGCGGCTCGAACTGCGCGCGCTCATGACCATGCGCGGGACCGCCCTGTCCGCGCGTAGGGCTGCCGGCGCGGCGTCTCAGGCCTCCAGCCGTGCGCCGAACAGTGGCTTGCCGCCGAGCGAGGCGTGAAAGCTCCAGGCGACCAGTGCCGCGAGCAGCAAGTACAGCGTGGTCGTGGTCGGGAACATCCACGACGCGGTGTCCAGCGACGGCGACACCAGGCGCAGGAGCATGCCGACGCATTCGCAGGCCAGCGCGGCCAGCACGCCGATCCGCAACAGCAGCGTCATCCACAGCACCGTGTAGACCACCACAGCGATCACGCCCGCGCCGCCCAGCCACGATCCGAAGAAGGTCGCACAGACCAGGAATTGCACCGTCAGGGCGATCCAGCGACGTCCGGTCAGGGCGACCAGCACCTGGTAGGCGAACAGCGTGCCCAGCGTGCACAGGAGCACCGCGTAGCCGTTCAGGATCAGGTAGAAGCCGGCCTGGCGCAGCGAGCCATGGGCCGACATGGCCTGCCACTGCGGCAGACCATTGCCGAAGGTCAAGTGGGGGGGCAGGGCCAAGCTGGCGGCCACCAGGAGCCAGAGGCCCACGGCGGAGGCAGCGCCGACCAGGATCTCACGGCCGACCAGCGGATCATTGGCACGTCCGGCCAACAGTCGGGACCAGCCGATCATCAGCCCGGGAGAGCGCCGGCGCGCGAAGGGTTCGATCGCGATGTAGGTCGCCCACAGACTGAGTCCGAAGTAGGTCGCCTGTGCGAGGATGTTGGTGACCAGCGCGTACTGGGGTCCGAGCTGGGCCACGTGATCAGCGCGCAGCAGCAGGCCGAGCGCGATCAGCACCGTGACGCAGACGGCGAGTCGTGTGGCTCCCTGGCGGTCGCCGCGACCCTGGCGCAGGTGGCGTTGCAACAACAGGAGCAGCGGGCCGGCAAAGGCGAGGCAGAAGAGCAGTCCGATCCAGAGCGCGTAGAGCTCGATCGTGCTGCCGCCGGGGCTCGTCACTGGGCGGGTCCACGGACCCTGGACCTCGAACCAGACCGGACGGCCGGCGAAGCTCGCGGCCTCCACCCGGATCTCGGGCACGGCCTGGCCGGGGTACCGGCCTGTCCACGCCATCCGGGCGTCGGCGGGAACCGGCGGGATGGCGGCGGGCGCGACTGGCGAGAGCAGGGAGGCCTCGAAGCCCGCCTCCGCCAGCACCGCCGACCAGTCGACCTCGCCCGCGGTGGTGGCGACGTGCGTGCCGGGGGGCGCGGCATAGCGGGTCAGGCGTCCCTGCGTGTCGAGTGTGAGCGTCGCGATGCCGGGACTGCCGAGCGGCGGGTCGTTGATGGTCACGAAACCGATCTGGTTCGGCAGGAACGAGAGTTCGGGCGCCCGGTTGGCGACGATGCTGCGGTCGGACTGGCGATACAGGAAGGCGATCGGTGCCGGCCGGTCGCGCCAGCGCTCCGGGGCCGGCCGCTCGCGCTCCCACCAGCCCTGAACCTCGAAGTCCCAGCGGTAGCCGCCAGCCCAATCGTAGGGCGTCTGTTCGTGGCCGAGCACGGCGAGCACGCTGCGGGCCCGTTCGACCATCACCTCCGGCGGCTTGTCCGGACGCAGGACCCCGATGACGGTCTGGTACGGTGCCAGCAGGGCGAGGATCAGCAGGCCGGCGAAGGTCGCGATGAGCAGTGCCCAGGCCGAACGCAGGGGTAGGTCGCCGGTGCGTGCCGCTGCGGCCACCATCGCCGGAGAGGGTGTCTCTCCGGCCGCCACGGCAGCGGCCAGCGGATCGCCGCCCGGCAGTTGGGCGAGTAAGGATCGTGCCGACGCGGGTCGCGCGGCCGGATCGGCGGCAAGGCAGCGCTCGATCACGGCCCGGACCGATGCCGGAATCGCCCGCAGCGCGTCGTTCGGCGTCGAGGCATCGCCGGCGCCGGCCGCCCAGCACCGTGCCTCGGCCGCCGGGCGTCCGCTGTAGATCTCGAACAGCAGCAGCCCGTAGGCATAGAGATCGCTCTGCACCGAGGCGGGCGCGCCCTCGAGCAGTTCCGGCGCCATGTACGCCGGTGTGCCCGCGAGCTCTGAAATCGCCGCGGCGTGGCTGGCCGTGGCGATGCCGAAGTCGGTGATGCGGGCCTTGCCGCGGCCGTCGAACAGCACGTTGGCAGGCTTGAGATCGCGATGGATCACGCCGGCCTCGTGCGCCGCCGCCAGCCCGGCGCAGACCTCGCGCGCGACATCGCCGGCCTTGTCGATGGGTAGCCGGCCGATGCGCTCGAGCAAGCTCGCGAGGTCCTCGCCATCGACGTACTCCATCGACAGGCAGGCGTGGCCTTCCAGTTCGACCAGGTCGTAGAGGCGACAGACATTGGGATGGGCGACTCCCCGGCCGAGGCGGGCCTCGGCGTAGAAACGCTCCTGGTAGCTGCGATCGGACGCGAGCCCCGGCGGCAGGAACTTGAGGGCCACCGGCTGCCCCAGCCGCAGGTCCTCCGCCCGGTACACCTCGCCCATGCCGCCGCGTCCGAGCAGGGCGACGATGCGGAAGCGCCCGCCCAGTACCTGTCCGGGGACGAAGCGCGAATCGTCGACCGGTCGCGCCGGTGCAGGGCGTGCCGCCGGGGGTTCGGGGGGCGTCAGGGCGAGCGTTTGCGGCGGGCCTTTGGCCGTGGCGCAACGCGGACAGCGGCCGTCGCTGTTGGTCCGGGCCCCGCAGGCAAGGCAACTCGGCATGGACAGGAGGGCCCCGAAGTGCATCAGCGACAGACAGCCCTCAATGCTACCGTCACCTGGGCGGGAAACCGCACTCCGGCGCAGTCCGCGGCGATGCGGGGGGCGCGAGACCGCAGAACTGGAGCACTTGCCCCAGGCGCAATGGCCTACATGACCATCGAAACCCACGCGCTGGATGACCATGGCCCCCGATGCCGACGAAATCGACGACTCCGAAGCCCGCCATCTCGCCGATGACCTGCGGGGCGTGTCCCGGCTTGCCATCGGTGCCGTGACCGGCGTCACCGATGTCGTCGAGGCCATGCACCGCACCATCGCCGGCGTGGCGCCGCCAATCGGCAAGAGCCGCGGGACGCGGACCCGCGGGATTGCCGGCTTCGTCTATCGCGGTGTGCGGGGGGTGACCAAGCTCGTCGGCGCCGGGCTGGAAGCCGCCCTCGACTTGGCGGCGCCCTTGCTCGGCCCCGCGCCCACGCACCCGGCGCGAGAGAGCTTCCAGGCGGCCCTGAACGGTGTCTTCGGCGACCACCTCGCCGCCACCGGCAATCCGCTCGCCATCCCGATGCAGTGGCGGCGACAGGGCAGGGTGCTGACCCTGTGCCGCGACGTGCTCGCGCAGGCGCTGCCCGCGCCCAGTCCCCACCTGCTGCTGCTGATCCACGGCCTGTGCATGAGCGACCACCAGTGGCGGCGCGGCGAGCATGATCACGGCGAAAAGCTCGCTGCGGAGCTGGGGCTGGATGCGGTCTACCTGCGCTACAACAGCGGTCGCAAGGTCGCCGAGAACGGCCGCGAACTGGCGGGACTGATCGATGCCTTGATGGCCGCCTGGCCGGTGCCGGTGGAGTCACTGACGCTGCTCGGACACAGCATGGGTGGACTGGTCGCACGCAGTGCGATCGATGTCGCCGAAAGCGACGGTGCCGCGTGGCGTCCGCACCTGTGCACCCTGATCACCCTCGGCACTCCGCACCAAGGCGCCCCGCTCGAACGCGCCGGCCACTTCGCCGACCGCCTGCTCACGCTGAGCCCCTACAGCGCCCCGATCGCCCGCCTCGGCGGTAGCCGCAGTGCCGGCATCCGCGATCTCCGCCATGGCCACGTCCGCCCTGCAGGACCGCGTGGCGAACGCCAGCCGGTGCGCTTGCCGCAGGGCGTGAGCTGCCACGCCATCGCCGCGACACGCACTGCAGCCGGATCATCCGCCCGGCTACGCAGTGACGGCCTGGTTCCGGTGGCGAGCGCGCTCGGCCACCACAAGCGCATCCCGCACGCGCTCGCTTTCCCGCCGGAGAACCAGCATCTGGTCGCGGCTTGTGATCACTTCGGATTGTTGGGCGATCCCAGGGTGCATGACATCCTGCGACGGGTGCTGATAGAAGGTACTTCGGCGGCCGGCTGATGCGCGCGTGGGGACTGGAGTGCACGGGCGCTGCAGGCGCCCGGAATGTGGCCCCCGAGTGGCGCGTCCGTTGCAGAGCTGCCGTACGGACGGACGGCTGGAAGTTTGATGCACAAACGGGGACATCCGCCTTTTCGGCAGGACATGACCCGGACAGCCGACAGCTTGGACCGGGATGGCAGCTCGAGCCTATGGATGTACTGGTCTGTCCGTCTGGCAATGCCGACGCACTGCCAGTTCTTGCAGCACGGGTTCGTTTTCGTCATCCCGGCGAAAGCCGGGATCCAGAACGATCTGGCTGCAGAGCCGCGAGAAGCACTGGATTCCGGCCTGCGCCGGAATGACGCCGATACGCTGCCTCCGCCATTCGCACGCCGCAACGCAAACCTGCGCGACGCAGGTGCCGGAAGAACCCAAAACCAGCCCATGGGAGCCTGGCCTTGAACAGCGTGGCCCGTTGCTTACCCGTGCGCGCGACGGTTCGCTCCGCCCGCCGCACACCAGGCGCCAACTCCATTGCCGCCTAGGCGTCGTCCCCGATCCAGGCGTCGCAGCCGTCCTCGAGCGCGTGATAGCGGCCATGGGCCCAGGTGTAGAACGCGCTCCACGTGCGCAAGGTCTGGCCATCGGGCAGGCGTACCGCCGTGCTCTTTTCGATCAACCGGCGGAGCTCGCGGAGTTCCTCGACCAGGCGCTCCCACGAGACCGGCCGCCCGTCGGCGGAACGCTCGGCATACAGCGCATCCAGTGCGCGCAGCTCGCGTTCGGACAGCAGGTGCTCGGCGGGCGGTGGCATGAGGGGTCCGGTCGCAGGCGTGGGTGCGCCGCAGCAGTCTGGCAGGCGACGAGGGGGCCGTCCAAGCAGCACGGGCGATCGCCGTGCCCGGCTGCTCCGCTCATGGCCATTGATCGCGGGCCCTTGCAGGTTCACGCTAGCAGGCGTCCGGCGGACGGAGGCCTGTGTAGGGCGGCTCCGACGGCCGACCACTGCCAACTGAGCCTGGAGTCTTGCCCATGTCGACCTCACTGCTGGCCCTGCTGGGCTTCGTCGCCTGGACCCTGTCGCTGCTGGTGCTGATGGAGCTGATCCGTACCTGGTTGGTCGTCAGCGGCGCCGTGCCCGCCAATGGATTCGATCCGCAGAACTCCAGACTCTCGCCCTTCATGCAGCGCCTCGCCCGCGCGCATGCCAACTGCATCGAAGGCCTGCCGATCTTCGGTGGCTTGCTGGTGGTGGCGATCCTGGCCGGCAAGAGCGCGCTCACGGACCCGCTGGCCTACGTCTTCCTGGGCGCGCGCATCGCGCAGTCGCTGGTGCACCTGGCCTCGACATCGGTCGTCGCCGTCACCACGCGCTTCGCGTTGTTCGCCGTGCAGATGGCGATCGGCGTGTATTGGGTCATCCTGCTGCATGGCCATTGAGCGCGCCCCGGGCCCGCCAAGGACAATCCGGACCGCTGCGTGCATGGCGCGGACCAGGGTGCGGAAGTCCTTGCTCCCTGCCTTTCGGGAGTGAGTTGCTCTTCATGCGCATGTCATCCAGTCGATGGAAACGTTGAACCGATGGTCCAGATCCTCTTCACCAAGGGCGCGGGCAAGCACGACCGCATGGAGGTGATGCGGGGCGGCGTCCCTGCCGAAGTCATCGACCTCCCGAAGCAGGGCATCATTCCCCACGACATGGTGCACTTTGCCGTCGAGAGCACGCTGCGCAAGCGCGGCTTCCTGATGCGCGTGGCCGAGGGGGAAGAGGCGGCGTTCCGTATGCAGCCCGAGGCCGAGAGCGAGAGCGTGGAACGCTTGGTGGAGGTGTTCCAGGCGGATGGCTGGGCGGGCTGGGCGACGCCGGTGCCGGACATGCTGCAGCTGTACCGGGTGACCTGCGATGCGCGGCGATGCGAGATGCTGGACGTCAGTCCTGAGGACATGGAGGCCATCCGGCAATGCATCCTGGAGTTGAGCGCGCACTGGGAGCGCGTGCCGGTGGGTGAATCCTTGGTCCTCGAACTCGGGGAGCACCGCGATACCCGCTGAGGACAGCGATGCGCCGGCGCGAAACGGTAGCCCAAAGGGGAAGGCGGTGATCCACGGTGCCTGCAATTGCGGTGAGGTGCGTTACGAGGTCGATACCGAGACCCGGGACGTGTACGTGTGCCATTGCTCAATCTGTCGCCGGTTCACCGGAAGCGCCGGGATCGCCGTGCTGGTGGTGGACCGGGGTGCCTTCCGTTGGCTTTCCGGGCAGGACAGCATCAGCCACTGGACAAAGCCGGGCTCGGATTGGGAATCGTGGTTCTGCCGCACTTGCGGTTCTGCCGTCCCGGGCACGAACACGGAAACGACGATGTTCATTCCAGCCGGCACGGTCTCCAGCAGTGATGCCGAACTGCGCGTGGCGCACCACATTTACGTGAACTCCAAGGCTGCGTGGGATGTCATCGGCGACACCGGCAAGCAGCACCCCGGGGCCTTTTCCGGGTGAGCCGGTTTCCGGGTTTGCTGCAGGCTTCCAGGCCCTGGTCGCCTCTGCGGATCCGTGTCGCTCATCGAGCAGACGGAGCGCTCTTCCTGACGGAACTTGTGGTCTCTGCCGCTGCGGCCAAAGGGGTGACGCCCGAGCCGTCAGGCAAGTAGGCGCGCTATGGTGTGTCGGCAAGACGAACCCCCTTCAACCTCGTTCCCCGAACCGTGAGGTAGCCGATGCGTACTGATCGTCGATTCAATCGCTCCCGCCATTCCACCCGGGCGGCGCTGGTTGTGGCCCTGTGCGCTGCGGTCGCCCCGCCGGCGCTGGCCCATGACGTCATCCCCGATCATGAAGTGGCGGCGGCGCAGCGGCTGCAGGCGGACGGGCCCACGGAGACGGTCGGGGTCGAGGCGACGACGCCGCTCGGTAGCGTGTCGCTCGCGGGTGAACTTCCGGGCGCGGAGGGCAAGGTGCTGCGGGCGCGCGAATTCGTGCTGGCTCCCGGCGCGACGATCGCGGTGCACGAGCACCAGCAGCGTCCGGGGCTGGCCTACATCCTCGAGGGAGAACTGGTGGAGCACCGCAGCGACCAGCAGGGCCCCATCGTGCGTGGCGTCGGTGCGGTCGCGTTCGAGCGCAGCGGCCTGGTGCACTACTGGAAGAACGAATCCGGCAAGCCGGTGCGCGCCCTGGTCGTGGATATCGTCGACGAAGGGTCCTGAGGGCCTGCCCAGCGCCCATCGCCTGCGGTTGCAGCGGTCAGAGGTCGCAGGCGGCCTGTGCTTCAGGCGAGAACGGCACTCCATGGCTTCAGACGCGTCCCTCGTCTGGCCGCAGCGCGCCTTGCCACGAAGGCGCCTTGGCAACGCGCTCGCCAGGGCGTCCGGATGTCCTGACTGGTGCGGTCAGCGCTTCAGGTTGCACACGCCGTAGAACATCCGGTCCTGGTCGGTCGACAGGCCGAATTTCGCGGGTCCCAGGCGCTTGGAGTACTGGCCTTCCAACGAACCGCTGTCGAAGCTCAGGCGATCGCCCTCCAGGCGGTATCGGCCGGTGTCTCCGGCGCGGTCCTGGTAGGTCGAGGCGTCCAGGATGACGATGGGGAACTGGCCGGCGCCGGGCATGGTGCAGACGTAGCTGCCCGCCGGAAGCGCGTCGGAAGCCGCTGCCGGGCCGCGCGTTCCGCTGGCGGACTGGGGGGGGTCGGAGAGCATCCAGTGCGGGATGCTCTCGACGCTTCCGTTGGCGTTCCGGATCACACACAGGCCGTTGCTCTCGCCGATCACCGACACCGCTTGACCTTTGCGGTTGCTGCGCGCAGCGCCTGCCGGGCAGCGGGCCGTGGATTGGGTGGGCGCCGTGCTGGCGACGGGCGCCGTGGTCGTGGATGCAGGGGGGCGGCTCGCGCCTTCCGAGTTGGCGGGCCTGGCAGTGGCCGGATCGGGATCGGAGCGGGTGCTGCGCTCGGCAGCCGGGTTGGAGGCGGGCAGGCAACGCTCACCGGTGTCGGCCCGGTACAGCTCCCACGTGCCCGGGTCGTACCACTCGCCGCTCGGGGTCCAGTCGTAGATGACGCGGTACCAGCCGCGATGCGGGGATGACTCGCCGATCTCCGCGATCTCGCCCACCTTGCCGCCGGCCATCTCGCCCTTGACCGCCATGCCGACGTCGCACTCGACGGTGTCGTCGGCAAATGCGTCGGCGGTCGACGCCAGGACGCATGCCAGGAACACCGATCTCCACGCGGTCGCGCCCATTGCCCTTTTCATCTGGCTCATCGCTGGATCCTTGCTCGCCCGGCGATCCCATTCTGCCGCAATGCCCGGCGGCCGGGTGCCCGCGAGTTGCGCCCGGGGGTGAGGTCGGCATGCCCGCAATTGCGCTAGATTGGCTCAGCGTCGTGATCGAGCCGCGAAGATGACCCGGGAAGTCGGCAATTACCTGCTGCTGTCGAAGCTGGGCGAAGGCGGGATGGCCGAGGTCTGGCTCGGCGAGCACAAGCGCAACCGCCGCAAGGCGGCGATCAAGATCCTGAAGCTGGGTTCCATGCCCGACGAGGATTACGAGCGGGTCTTCCTGCGCGAGGCGCAGG
>JANJUH010000210.1 GCA_024710675.1 Lysobacterales bacterium | reverse complement strand
GGCCCCCTGCCCCCTGCCCCTCGCCCCTGCTGTCCCGCTACTCCACCACCGCCTCGACCAGCCGCCACGCCAGCCCGCGCTTGTCGGCGCCGCCCTCGGTGGCCGGCGACCAGCTCCGCGAGGCGCGAATCGTGACGCTGTGCTGCTCGCCGGCCTTGAAGGGCCCGGCGTGGCGCAGCGTGGTCTTCTGGCCGGGCTTCAAGCTCACCGAGTAACCCTTGCCGTCGATCTCCAGGGTCAGCTCCTGGTCGCCACCGAGTTGCGAGGGTGCCCAGGCGGAGAGCACCAGTTCCTTCGCCGAGCGCGTGCACTCGAAGCCGAAACCGGCGTCCTGGGCGACCCAGCCGTCGGGCCAGAAGCCGCGGTTCGGCCCGCGCGCGATCACGAAGCCCTGCAGCGGCAGGCCGGTCGAGGCGCGCGCCTCATCGAGTGCCGCCACCACCTCGGCGTAATCGCGGCTCTGCCTGAGTTCGCGGTCGTAGAGGAACTTGAGCTGGCCCTTCAGTCGCGCGAAGCGGGTGCGCAGGTCCAGCCACTCGCCCTCGGCGAGCGCGTGGCCCGGTCGGATCGTGTTCGGCAGGCCGGCGGGCACGTAGATCGTGCCATGCGAGGGTGCCACCTCGTCGGCCGGTCGCTCGCGGGTGTAGAGATAGATCGCCACCGACTTGCGCGAACGGCCACGCGCGGCCTCGGGCAGCTCGATCGCTCGAAAACCGTGCCAGGAGTACTCGTTGGTTTCGAAGACCACGCAGCGGTTGTAGAGCGGCAGCACGGTCTGCACCTGGTCGTGCTCGCTGTCCCAGGGATTGCTGTGCAGATCCAGGCAGCCGCCCCACTCCTCGTGCCACTCGTGGTTCAGGTAGACGATCAGGTTCAGGCGCCGGTGCCAGCCGGTCTTCGGCAGGATGTTGAAATCGACATGCGGGTCGAGGCCCTGGCCATGCACGTTCTCGTGGGTGCCGCCGCCGACGTAATCGGGGTCGTAAAGCAGGTCCGGGATGCCGGTGATCGTCGAGATCGTCGCCAGGAACTCCGGCGACTGGATGTGGCGGTCGAGGGCCGCATAGCGCTCCGAGATCGAGGGCATGTCCATGCGCACGGCCTTGCCGCCGACATGGCCCATCTCGTTCTTCGCATAGCGCTCCTCGAAGTTCGGGAAGTCCTCGAGCAGCCCGGCGACGGCTTCGGGCGCCAGGAAGTCGTCGATGATCACGTGGCGGAAGGGCTTCGCCGTGGCGAACTGCTCGGCAATGGCCGGCAGGCGGGAGGACAGCTCGGGGTGCAGGAGGCTCATGGGGATTCGGTCGGGCCAGAGGCGGCGGCAGTATAGGAGTCCGCGGGGCGGCCGGGGTTCCCGGTGCTGGCGCGGGGGCGGGCGAAGCGGGAGCTCGCGGCGATTCCTTTCGCGCGCAGAGCGCGCTCCTACCGTTGGGGCGATGCCGTGCGGGCTAACCGGCGCGCCCGTCCACCCGCGGCGTCAGGTAGATCCAGGCCGAGCGCAGCGCCCAGGGCAGGAAGGCCAGCATCCAGCCCAACGCGGCGAGCGCCAGCCACAGCGGCTGGTTGGGCAGCACTTCCGCGGCGAGCCGGACCAGCACCACGACTTGCACGCCGAGGAAGCTGAGCCAGGGGATCGTGCCCATCTCGAGCGGCCGGCCGGAATGGCCTTGCGTCACTCGCGTGACCATCGCCACCATCAGGCTGCCGAAGAAGCCGATGAAGAGCGCGTGGTTGGGCGCGCGGCCCAGCGCGAACTCGCCGCTCCAGGCAAACCACGCGCTTTGCAAGGCATACAGCGCGAAGGACACGGCCAGCCAGGCGAATCCCCAGTGCAGCACCAGCAGCAGGCGGTTGCGGCGGGCCTCGATCAGGCGCCAGCGCCAGGAGGTGTATGCGGCAAGCGCCGCGACGGCCAGATCGACCGGGAACAGGAAGGCATAGGCATGCGCCAGTTCCAGCAGGCCGTGCACGAAGACCAGCGACAACAGCGTCAGGAGCAGCCAGGTCGGCCGCCACACGCGATAGCCCGGGATCACGTTGTTCGAGAAGAAGGGGATCATCCGGTGGCACACGGTCAGGTACACCGGCAGCACCAGGCCGAAGGTGCCGAGCTTGATCGCACCGAACAGGGCCTGCGCATCGCCGCCGTGCAGGAAACGCACCACCAGCAGCATCCCGACCACCCCCAGCGCCAGCGCGATCCAGATCAGCAGCGCATGGGTGTCCTCGCCGCCGTTGCGCCAGAGCAGGCGCAACAGCAGCAAGAGGCCGATGGCGAAACCGAGCAGCGTCGCCACCCAACCCGCGTGCACCAGCGCCGGCACACCCATCAAACCGATGTGGAACAGCAGGTAACCCAGCGCCAGCAGCACGCCCACCGGCAGGAACTGGCGCGGCGTGTAGGACTCGAGGCCCATCCAGCGCGGATAGACGGTCAACAGGAAGCCGAAGAAGAACAGCGGCAGCACCTGGTACTGCATGCCGAGCGCGTGCGCCCAGCCGGGCGGGATCGCGGGTGCCGGCAGCGCGCCCGGGGCCAGCAGCGCGGCGAGCAGCCAGGCGGTCCACCAACCCATCGCCAGCAACACGGCCGTCGCACCACCGAGGAAGAGCAGACGGTGCGGCGCCGCGGCCAGCAGGCGCAGCGGATCGAGCGGGACGGGATTCAGTGTGGTGGCCATGGCGGCAACTCCGGTGCAGCGATGACCCAGTGTGGCGCGCGGCGCGCGGCCGGGTCACTGACCGGGGTCAAGTGGAGGCGGCGCCCGGGGACGGGCGCCCTTGAGCGTTCAGCCCGATGCGGAGCCCCGC
>JANJUH010000204.1 GCA_024710675.1 Lysobacterales bacterium | reverse complement strand
CCTCACCCGGCGCCTTTGGCGCCACCCTCTCCCCACGCGTGGGGAGAGGGAAACGTCAGCTCAGTCGATGAATAGCGTCGCCGGATTCTCCAGTTGCGCGCGCAGGTGCTGGACGAACTCGGCGCAGTCCATGCCGTCGACCATCCGGTGATCGCAGCAGGTCGACAGGTTCATCATCTGCCGGATCACGATCTGGCCGCCGCGGACCACCGGGCGTTCGATCATCTTGTTGACGCCGACGATCGCGACTTCCGGGGCGTTGATGATCGGCGTGGTGACGATGCCGCCGAGCGCGCCCAGGCTGGTGATCGTGATGGTGGAGCCCGACAGTTCCTCGCGCTTGGCCTTGCCGCTGCGCGCGGCCTCGGCAAGGCGGCGGATCTCGGCGGCGGTCTCCCAGAGGTCGAGCGCCTCGGCGTGCCGCACCACCGGCACCATCAGGCCCGTCGGCGTCTGCGTCGCGATGCCGCAGTGCAGCGCGGCGTGGCGCTGGGCGATGCCGGCCTCATCGTCGTAGGTGACGTTGACCTGCGGAAACTTGACGATCGCATTGGCCAGCGCGCGCACCAGGAATGGCAGCAGCGTCAGCTTGCCGCGGGTCTTGCCGTGGCGCCCGTTGAGGTGCTGGCGCAGGGCCTCGAGTTCGGTGCAGTCCACTTCCTCGACATAGGCGAAGTGCGGGATGCGCTGCTTCGCCCGTTGCATCGCCTCGGCGATCTTGCGGCGCACGCCGATGACCTTGATCTCCTCCACACCCTCGCGCTTCGCACGGCCGGCCGGCGCTGCAGCGACGGCTGCACCCGGTCCGCGGGCGATGTAGGCATCGAGGTCCTCGTGGCGGATCTGGCCCGCCGGCCCGGTGCCCGGCACGTACTGCAGGTGGATGCCCAGTTCGTGCGCGCGACGGCGCACGGCGGGGGAGGCCAGGGGCTTTTCGCCGGGTGGGCGCGCAAGGCCTTGGAGGGCGGGACTCGGGACTCGGGACTCGGGACTCGCAGAGCTGGCGGGACGCGGGACTCGAGAATCGGGACTCACAACGCTGGCGGGACTCGGGACCCGGGACTCGTGACTTGCGACCGGGGCCGGATTGGAGACTCTCGGATCCTGCACCTCGTTGCCTGGGATTCCGGGTTTGCCGGAGTCCGCGAGAGATTCCGGATCCCCGAGTCCCGAGTCCCGAGTCCCGAGTCCCGGCTCTTCCCCAACCCCCTCCACCTCGAACACCACCAGCATCCCACCCACCGCCGCCATGTCGCCGGCCTTGCCGCACAGCTCGATGACCTTGCCGGTGACGGGCGAGGAGATCTCGACCGCGGCCTTGTCGGTGAGCATGTCGACCAGCGGCTGGTCTTCCTTCACCAGATCGCCGACCTTGACCTTCCACTCGGCGATTTCGCTCTCGGCGATGCCTTCGCCGATGTCCGGCAGCTTGAATACATGTCGTGCCATGGCTCAGCCCTCCATCACTTTCTGGATGGCGCGCTTGACGCGTGCCGGACCCGGGAAGTACTCCCATTCGAAGGCGTGCGGGTAGGGCGTGTCCCAGCCGGCGACGCGTTCGATCGGGGCTTCGAGGTGGTGGAAGCAGGCTTCCTGCACCAGTGCCGACAGTTCGGCGCCATAGCCGCAGGTGCGCGTCGCCTCGTGCAGGATCACGCAGCGCCCGGTCTTCTTCACCGACGCCGTGATGCACTCGATGTCGATCGGCAGCAGCGTGCGCAGGTCGATCACCTCGCCATCGACACCCGCCTCGGCGACGCCCGCGAGCGCGACGTGCACCATGGTGCCGTAGGCGAGCACGGTGACATCGGTGCCAGGGCGCACGATCGCGGCCTTGCCGAGTTCGATCCGGTAATAGCCTTCCGGGACCTCGCCCAGCTCGTGTTTGCTCCACGGCACCAGCGGGCGGTCGTGGTAGCCCTCGAAGGGGCCGTTGTAGATGCGCTTGGGCTCGAAGAAGACCACCGGGTCATCGTCCTCGATCGCCGCAATCAAGAGGCCCTTGGCGTCGATCGGATTCGAGGGCATGACCGTCTTCAGGCCCGCGACATGGGTGAAGATGGCTTCCGGGCTCTGGCTGTGCGTCTGCCCGCCGAAGATGCCGCCGCCACAGGGCGAGCGCACGGTGATCGGCGCGAAGAACTCGCCGCCGGAGCGGTAGCGCAGGCGCGCAGCCTCGGAGACCAACTGGTCGAAGGCGGGATAGATGTAGTCGGCGAACTGGATCTCGACGACGGGCCGGAGGCCATAGACGCCCATGCCGACGGCCGTGGCGAGGATGCCGCCCTCGGCGATCGGCGAGTCGAACACACGGTGGTCGCCGTACTTCTTCTGCAGGCCCGCGGTGCAGCGGAACACGCCGCCGAAGTAGCCGACGTCCTCGCCGAAGACCACGGTGTTGGGATCGCGCTGGAGCATGATGTCCATCGCCGAGTTGATCGCCTGGATCATGTTCATGCGGGCCATGATCAGACTCCTGCTTCCTGGCGCTGGCGGATGAGGTGCGGCGGCACGTCCTTGAAGACGTCCTCGAACATGCTGGCGGCGCTGGTGGGTTTGACGCCGAGGGTACCGTAGCTCTCGGCCTCCTTCTGCGCCGAGCGCACGTACTCGTCGAGTTCGGCGCTCAGCGCCGCGTGCTGCTCCTCGCTCCACGCGCCGATGCGGATCAGGTGCTTCTTGAGCCGCTCGATCGGATCGCCCAGCGGCCAGCGCTGGTACTCGTCGTCCGGTCGATAGGCGGAGGGATCGTCGGAAGTCGAATGCGGCGCGGCGCGGTAGGTGTAGAGCTCGATCAGCGTCGGGCCGCCATTGCTGCGGGCGCGGTCGGCGGCCCACTTGGTGGCCGAGTAGACCGCGAGGAAGTCATTGCCATCGACGCGCAGGCCGGGCAGGCCGTAGCCGATCGCGCGCGCCGCAAAGGTGGTCTGCTCGCCGCCGGCGAAACCCTGGAAGGAGGAGATCGCCCACTGGTTGTTGACGACGTTGAGGATCACCGGCGCCTGGTAGACGGTGGCGAAGGTCAGCGCGTAGTGGAAGTCGGCCTCGGCCGTCGTGCCATCACCGACCCAGGAGGCAGCGATGCGGGTGTCGCCCTTCATCGCCGAGGCCATCGCCCAACCCACGGCTTGCGGGAACTGCGTGCCGAGATTGCCGGAGATCGAGAAGAAGCCGACCTCCTTGACCGAGTACATGATCGGCAACTGGCGGCCTTTCAGGCGGTCCTTCGTGTTGTTGTAAACCTGGCACATCATGTCGACCAGCGACCAGTCGCGCGCCACCAGCAGGCCCTGCTGGCGGTAGCTCGGGAACAGCATGTCGCCGGGCTCCATCGCCATCGCCTGCGCGACCGCGACGGCCTCCTCGCCGGTGCACTTCATGTAGAACGAGGTCTTGCCCTGGCGCTGCGCCTTGAGCATGCGCTCGTCGTAGATGCGCGTGGTCAGCATGTAGCGCAGGCCGCGGATCAATTCCTCCGGCGAGAGCTTGGGGTCCCACTCGCCGATCGCCTCGTCGTTCTCGTCGAGCACGCGGATCATCCCGAGCGCGTGATCGCGCATCGTGTGATCGGGCTCGTCGATCGGCGGTTTGGACAAGGTGCCGGCCGGCGGGATCACGATGTCCGAAAAATCAGGACATTCGCCCGGACGGGCCTTGGGCTGCGGGACATGCAGTTTCAGTGGCGGCCGCTCGCTCATCTTCATCTCCCTTGCACGATCCCGACCCGGGGCCGGGGCAGGATGCGATGCTGCGGAGTCTGCGCATGCCGGGGGCGGAGATCAACGCGGGAACGACGGAACGAGGGCACGAGGGCACGAGGGCACGGGAAGAGCGGGAGCGGCGCGGGATGGGTCGCCGTGCGTCTTACATGACTCAGGATGTTCACCCGTTGGCTGCGATGAGGCCGTCGCGCAGCAGGGATCACGAAAGAGCATTGGTCCGCAAAGGACGCAAAGGACGCAAAGGAAGAGCTGCGTTGGATGGAGAGCAACACAACATCGATTTGCGATGCTCCTTCGTGCCCTCGTGCTACTTCAGAGCATTGGTCCGCAAAGGACGCAAAGGACGCAAAGGAAGAGCTGCGTTGGATGGAGAGCAACACAACATCGATTTGCGATGCTCTTTCGTGCCCTCGTGCCCTCGTGCCCTCGTGCCCTCGTGCCCTCGTGCCCTCGTGCTACCGCCGCTTCGCCGCCGCCCGTTCCGCCTCGTAGCGCGCGATGTAGTCGCGTGCCGGCAGGCGGCGGATGGCTTCGCCGATGACGTCCAACGCGCAGTCCTCGAGGCGCTTGAAGCGCACGCAGCAGGCGCCGATGTTGGCCTTGCGGCCGGTGGCTTCCCAGGCCCGGCGGAACCATTCGGCATCGGGAGCGGCGCCACCACAGACGCCGCCGGTGTAGATGCCCATCAGGTAGACCGAGACGTACTGCTTCTGCGAAGCGATGCCGGCATAGGGC
>JANJUH010000163.1 GCA_024710675.1 Lysobacterales bacterium | reverse complement strand
GCAGTGCGCGCTGCCAGCGTCCGTCAAAAGCCGCTGGCGTGCAGGTAATCGCTGCTCTCGACCTTGCACAGGCGATTGCCGGACAACATCAACCAGCCATCGCCGCGGGGGAGGGCCGAGACCTGCTGCGGCGACTGGCTGAAGCCGCATCCGAAGGCATCGACACTGCGGGTGACAGTGTAGTTCGTGGTCTCACGGACCGCGATCGTGCCGGTGCTGAACACCCCCAGCTCTGCTGCATCCGCGCGGAAGATCGGTGTCCCGAACAGGGTGGCACTGGCGCTTCCGAAGTCGCTGGTCCACAGCACCGGGGCGCTGCCATTGATGGCGATCTGACTGCCGTCGGGCCGCAGGGCGAGACCGATGGAGCCGAACTGGACGGTGGTGCTGAGGACGATCGGCACGACACTCTGGGTCGCGTCCAACTTGCGCAGGACGAAGGGACTGCCAACCTCGCCGAGGTAGAGCCAGCCCGCCCTGCGGTCGATCTCGAAGAACGGCATGCGGTTGATGACTTGCCCATCCGCGACACGCGTCGCCTGGCCTGTGGCCGGGTCGAGACGGGCGATGAAGGCCTGGCTGGCGCCCGGGCTGGCACTGACATACACCTCGCCCGCCAGACCCGGCATCACGTCCCAGGTTTCCAGGCTGCCCAGCGCGACGCTGACATCGAAATCCTGCACAGCTCCGCCAACCCGGTTCATCCGCGCTACCCGACCACTGCCGCCAAGCGCGGCCCAGAGCCGGCTCCCGTCGGCACTCAGATTGACCCGGTTCGGTTCATTGCCCAGCGCATGGCTGGCAACCTCCTGCAACTCGCCGGGAAGCGCAATCTCCGCAACGCGATGACCGCCGCGGATCGGTACGAACACGCGCTGGGCGACCGTGTCCACGGCGAAGTTCTGCGGCACTTCGGGAAACACCAGCAGACTGACGCGGTGTGCCTGGGCATGGGCGTCCATGGCGATGGTGCCGATCAGAGCGGAGAGGACGAGAGTGACGGATCGCATGGGTCGTGGGCCTCCACGATTCTTCGACGTGCAGGCTCAGAGCGAAGGTTCGTCAACGAAGTTCCGCTGTTCAGCATGGAGATCACAGCCGCCGCCGGATCCCTTGCGCTACCGAACCGGTCGGCATGAGCCATCGACGGTCGGCAGTGTGGTGTTGGCCGGCGTGGCCATCGACCACGCCGGCGGGAACAGGAGACAAGGCGCCGCCAACCTCACTCCTTGCCGATCAGCATGGCTTCGAGGCGATCGAGGCGCGCACGCAGCTCGTCGTTCTCGGCCTTCAGCGCATCGCGCTCGGCTTCGAGCTTGTGGTTCAGGCCCTGGATCGCGGCCATCGCCACGCCGTCGGCATCGACGGTCGCGATCGACTGGCCGTCGCCGGCGAGGCCAAAGGCGGCCTTGAAGTCCTCGGCAACCGGTCCCAGGTGCAGACCCTCGGCGCTGCCGGTGTACTCCCAGGTGGTGATCGGCAGTGCGAGCAGACGGTTCAGCACATCGAGCGGATCGATGGCACCGAAACCTTCCTTGAAGGCGCGCGAGGAGGCGTTGGTCCAGGTGCCGCCATTGCTCAGGGTCGCGTTGCCGACGGTGCCGCCGGTGACGATGAGGCGGTTGGCGTTGGCGTTCAGATTCGGCGGGCTGATGAACAGGGTGCCACTGCTGTCGCTGACGTACATCGCCACGCTCTTGCCGGTGCGGGTCACCAGGCGCAGGTCGATGTCGGCGTCGCCGCTGTTCTGGCGGGCGCGGAAGGTGACGTCATCGCTGGCGGACACCAGGGCATTGGTGTTGAAGAACAGGCCGCCGTCGGCACGGACGAGGAACTGATTGCTGCCGCTGGAGACGAAGGCCGCGTCCTGGCTGTCACCCCAGACGAAGGTACCGACATCGCCGCTGCCGCCCGGATAGCTGCCGAGCGCGCTGCATGCGGTGTTCGGGTTGCTCTGGTTCGGGTCCGCGGCGGGCCGCACCTTGGCCTGGCGGCCGCCCGCGAAGCTGAAGTCGGCGCCGGCGCAGTTGAAGCTGCCGCCGGCAACGAAGCTGCGCAGGCCGCGCGCATCGTTGGCGCCACCGCCGGCAACCGCACTGGCCGCGCCATTCACCGAGTTGCGCTCACCACCGGCGATCGTGGCGTCCGCCTGGGTCGTCCGGTTGCGGAAGCCGCCGCCCACCGTGGCATGTGCGCCGAGCGCCAGGTTTTCCGCACCGCCGGACACGGTGGAACCCAGGCTGGCGGCCGTGCTGTTGCGACCGCCGCCGACCGTCGCGTACGCCGCGTCGGCGTTCGAGCCCATCTGATCGCCGGCGACGTTGCTGAAGCCGCCGCCGATGGCGCCATAGTGATCGCTGACGAAGTTGCTGGCCACCGTGTTGAAGTCGGGGTCGCCGGTCGGATTCGCGCCGCCACCGGCGATCGTGGCGCCACGCACGCCCTGCAAGGTGCTGTTGACCGCACTGCCGGCGATCACGTTGGCGGTGATCGGATTGCCGCTCTGCAGCACGCTGCTCGGCTCGAGGCGCAGGCTGCGGGTGCTCTGCGTGCGCAGCACCAGCGGCTGTGCGTCGGTGGTGCCGAGGAAGTTCGTGGCCGGGTTGCTGCCCGAGTCGCCCGTGCTGCTCCAGCACTGGCCGATGGCTTCCGGAGCCAGCGCCGCCTTGCTGCGGCCGAGCAGCGGCACGAAGGCGCCGCTACCGGTCGGGCGCACCGCCAGATCCACCCAGGCTTCCCTGGCCTCGCCGGGCAGATCCAGCGCCACCTCGAATCGGCCGTCCTTGACCTCGACAGCGTGGAACTCGACGGGCGATGCCTTCGGCACCGCGCCGTCAGCACTCGCGTAGGCGGTCAGACGGACATCATGACGGCCGTTGGCCGGCTGGCCATCGACTTCGAGCACCCCGCTGTAGACCAGGCGCGCGGCGTGCGCCGAAGGCGCGGCCAGCGCGGCCGTGAGGGCGAGGAAGCACAGGGTACGCAGGGGAAAGGACTTGCGGATCATGGGTCTCTCCGGACGAAAGAAGGTCGTGGGTTCGAGGGTGCAGGACGGGCAGCGCGCGGGCTCAGAGGCCCGGCTCGAAGCCATTGCGGAAGAGCTGCTCGGGGAAGGGCTCGCAGCTCGCGGTGGTCGATTTCAGCTGGTAGCGGCCGTCGAGCGACTTCGCGGCATCGGCGAGGCGCACCTCGGCACGCACCTGGTAGCGCCCGTCGGCGCTCGCAGGCACGATCCGCGCGTCGACTTCCTTCAGCGCGACCGGCGCATTGGATGGCGCACCCGCGGCCAGCGCCGCGAGCGGACAGAGCAGCAGGACGAGGGCAAGGGGACGGGGCATCGATCTCTCCAGCAGGCGGGACTGGGGAGAGGTACGGAGCCGCGGAAGAAACGCGACACGGCCGGCGTTGCGGCGCGTGGATCAGGCGACGGCGGCGAGCAATTCGGGCTCAGCGGCCCTCGGACCCTGCGCCGCCCGGCCCGAAAATGATTCGCGAGGAGCGCGCGTAGGTCCAATAGGCCCAGGCCCAGTCGAGCAGCACCGACAGGCGGTTGCGGAAGCCGATCAGGAAGTACACGTGCGCCGCCAGCCACAGCCACCACGCCGGCAGGCCGGTCAGGCGCAGCGGGCCCATCCGCACCACCGCGGCCATGCGCCCGATCGTCGCCAGCGCGCCGACGTCCTGGAAGCGGAAGGGCCGCGTCGCCTGGCCGCGCCAAAGCGCGCGCAGGTTGGCGGCGACGTGGCGACCCATCTGCTTGGCCGCGGGTGCCGTGCCCGGCACCGGCTGGCCGTCCTGGATCACCGCCGCGAGGTCGCCGGCAACGAAGATCTCCGGCGCGCCGGGCACGCTCAGGTCCGGCGCCACCGGCACACGGCCGGCGCGATCGAGGGGCACGCCGAGCCCGGCGCCGAGCGGCGAGGCGGCCACGCCCGCCGCCCAAAGCACCGTGCGCGCGGCGATGCGCTGGCCGCCGATGACCACGCCCTCGCTGTCGATGCGCTCCACCGGCGCGCCGAGGCGCACGTCGACGCCGAGCTGCACCAGCTGCTCGCGGGCGCGCTCGCTCAGGTACGGCTCGAAGGCCGGCAGCACGCGCGGGCCGGCCTCGATCAGCAGCACCCGCGCCTGCGTCGGATCGATGCGCCGGAACTCGCTGCGCAGCGTATGGCGCGCGATCTCGGCCAGGGTGCCGGCGAGCTCGACGCCGGTCGGGCCGGCGCCGACGATCGCGAAAGTCAGGCAGGCTGCGCGCTCGGCCGGATCGTCCGTGCGTTCGGCGCGCTCGAAGGCACCGAGCAGGCGCGCGCGGATCTGCATCGCATCGTCGAGCGTCTTCAGCCCCGGTGCGTGCTCGGCCCACTCATCGTGGCCGAAGTAGGCGTGGGTCGCGCCGGTCGCGAGCAGCAGCTGGTCGTAGCGCTCGACGCTGCCATCGGCGAGGCGAACCACTTTCGCCGCGCGGTCGATCGTCGCGACCTCGCCCATCAATACCGTGACATTGCGCTGCCGGCGCAGGATGTGGCGCAGCGGCGCCGCGATCGCCGGCGCCGACAGGCCGGCGGTCGCGACCTGGTACAGCAGCGGCTGGAACTGGTGGTGGTTGCAGCGATCGATCAGCACGATGTCGACGGCCTCGCGCGCCAGCGCGCGGACCGCCCACAGGCCGGCAAAGCCGCCGCCGATCACGACGAGGCGGGGACGCGGATTCGGGGTCATGGGAGAAGGGACAGGGTGGGAAAGAGGTCCAGGCATTCTGCGCCCGGCCATCCACTCGCCCACCCCGATCCGCTACAGCCGGTCAGCTGCGGTCAACCCCGCGAGGGGCGCGGGCGCAGCTGCGCACGCAGCCAGGCCGCGTACTCGGCCTCGCCCAGCTCGCCGGCGGCGAGGGCGAGCATGGTCACGGTGGCTTCGGCCTGCGTGGCCGCAAGGCGCTGACCGTTGAGCCAGAGGAACAAACCGGCGGCCAGGAAGCCGACCCGCTTGTTGCCGTCGATGAAAGGATGGTTGCGCGCCAAATCGTAGGCATAGGCCGCCGCGAGGTCGGCCACATCGGGATCACCGTACAGCGCCAGGTTCCGCGGCCGGCTCATCGCCGATTCGAACATGCCCTCATCCCGCACACCCGGCGCGCCACCGTGCTCGGCCAGACTCTCCTCGTGGAGCAGGCGGAGCGCAGTCGGACCCACCCAAATCCAGTGCGCGCTCATTTCGCGAGTTGATGGAAGGTGTCGCGGAACTCATGCATCAACGCGCGGCCAGCTTCGAGCTGTTCCGCCACATCAGGATCGTAGGGAGTAACCCGCCAGCCATCCGGCCCCTCGGTCAGGAACAGGCTGTCGCCCTTGCCCAGCTTGAGCCGCGCCAGCACTTCCTTGGGCAGCACCACGCCGAGCGAGTTGCCGATCTGGGTGACCTTGAGCGTGACCATGGCGGGGAACCTTTGGGTGTTATTACATCTGTAAGCATACACTCGTGGTCTTGTGACTGCACCGCCCCGACCGCCAGGGCACGCACCCGATGCAGCCGCCAGAAGCCGTCCATTCGCTGCAAGCAAGGAGGCCAGGATCGTTGATCCCTGCGCCAGGGAAGCGATAAGCCTGTCCAGCCGATGCAGGGACGGGATCAGACAGGCGTATCCTTCCGATGACGCAAAGGGCCGGGCTTTCCTCGAGCGGTCGATACCAGCGACACGGTGCTCAGGAAGCCCTCGCCCGGTGCGGTGCGCGGGAGTTTCGTCAGGGACCTGCGCCGCCAAGAGCCAGTGAGGACGCACCATGAGCAATGCCGCCCAGGACCTTTTCGAGAAACTCAAGACCCTGCCGCCGCAAAGGCTGGTGGAGGTGGCGGATTTCGTCGACTTTCTCAAGGCCCGCGACGAGCGCTTGCGCGTCGAGGCAAGCACACGCTTGGGTGCCGCGATGGCTCGTCTCGATGCAATGGATTTGCCGCCGATGAGTCCGGACGAGGTCCAGTCCGAGATCCATGCGGCCCGTGCCGAGCGCCGTGGCGGCGATGCGGATCGTCCTTGACCTCAACACGCTGGTGTCAGGACTGCTCTGGCAATCGACGCCACGCCGGCTGCTGGATCTTGCCCGATCCGGTCGCTTCGATCTGCTGAGCTCCGCCTTGTTGCTGACCGAGCTTGCCGACGTGTTGCATCGACCCAGATTCGCCTTCCGGTTGCACAAGGCCCAGCTCTCGGCCAATGCCCTGGTCGCCGACATCGCCCGAATCGCCGTGATGGTGACTCCGGCCAAGCTGCCCCGCCCCATCTGTCGCGACCCCGACGATGACGACGTGCTGGCCGTGGCGTCGGCTGGACAGGCAGACGCCATCGTGTCCGGCGATCGCGACCTGCTGGTGTTGGAGCGCTTCGGCGATATCCCGATCATTGATGCGGCGCGCGGTGTGGCGCTGGTGGAGCAGGATGGCTAGCGGTCTCGTGCCCTGCGCGTCGCCCTCACTACCCTCAGCGATCGCAGACGGGACTTTGGCCTTGTCGAACATCGTTTCGTTGCGATCCCATTCCTGACGGCTGGACCGCGGCTGTCACCGGTTTGGAGATGCTCCAGGGTGGCATGTTGCTTCGGCGCAGGAACATTCGCGCGCAGAGCGCGCTCCTACGAGTGGACTCCGGCCCCACCTGTAGGAGCGCCCTCGGACGCGATCACGAAGATTCAGCCAGCCGACGGGAAAGGGGCCGATGTCTTGCGGGAGAGTTCCGACTCCGCAAGCACCGCGGCAAGCACCCTAGAGCAACGGGCGGTCTAGCTCGGCTTCGGCGCACTCGCTTCCGTCGAAAGAAAAGCTCGGGGACGACAAGGGTGCCGCGTCCTCGGATCGGACTACCGGGAGATCGGCAGACATGTTCGAGATCCATGTTCGAGCTTCGTCCCGCTGCTCCGGCGACAAGCTTGCACCTATCGCTTGTACGCGCTTCTCCAACCGTGCCCGTTCCGTCGGCGCCAGCACCTGCAACAAGACCTGTCCGTACGCATAAGCGCGCACAGGGTCACGGTGCAGTTGTTCGATCCCCGCAGGCATGGGCCAGCCAGCATGCGCCCAGAACAGATGGTAGAGCGCGAGCGTGCTGCCCGCTGCCCGGGCGCGCTCCAGCAGCGGAATGGCGTTCTCGCGATAGGCCGCCCAGCCCTCGAAATCGTAGGCGAAGCGCTCTTCGTTCAGCGGCGGCTGAATCGCAAACCGGAGCATCGAATCGACATGTCCCTGATTCGCGGCTTGAAGCAGGTAGCGCCAGGCCTCCCTGCTCTCCCCTGGCTCGACGCCTGCGCAAATGCGCTCGCTCGTCTTCACGAGTTGCGAGATGCGGGTGGCCGACAAAGTGGAACGTACATCCTGCAGCGAGCCCTGCTCCCCACGGGCTGCCTGGTCGATCTCCGCAGCGAGGCGCTCTCGCATGACCGGAAGGAAATGACAGTTCGTGAGATCCGCAGACAGCCGACACGCGGCTCGTGCGTCGCCTCTGGCTACCCTCTCCTTCAAATCATCCAGAACGTCCTTCAAGGGAACACCGGAAGGCGGCAGCGTCACGGCGGACGCAGATTCTTCGAATGCCGAAGCAGGTGTCGTCTCGGTCGGCGCTGACCTCGATGGCTGCGGGCTGCGGGCACCGATTGGCGCCTCGGTCGCGGCCGCGTGTTCGGACAGACTCACGGACGTGCCGTCGGTCCCTTGCTGCCCGGATTCAGGCTTGGACGCTGACCACAGCGCGTACCCGGCAACGATCACAGCCAATGTCGCCACGGCAACGCTATGGGTCTTGTGCGTCATCGTGTCCTCCGGGCGCCTGGCAGTCCTGCCGACCGCTCGTCTCCCTCACGGCGCCAACTTCTTCTTCAGCGCCCGCGCCAGCGGGGCCGGCAGGCGCGGGAGCGAGCGCAGCAGCCAAGGCAGGACGGCGCGCTTGGCGCCGCTCAAGGATTCGGGGATCACGGCTTCGATCAGGTGCGGGCCGGGGTGCGCGAGGGCGTATTCGAAGGCCTTGCAGAAGTCCTCGGCGGTGTCGCTGCGGGCGGCGTGGACGCCCATGCCCTGGGCGAGGCGGGCGAAGTCGAGGCGCGGGCCCTTGAGATCCAGTTGCGAGCGCGCCTTGGGGCCGACGCGTTCGGCGCCGACGCGTTCGAGTTCGACGTTGAGCACCGAGTAGGAGGCGTTGGCGAAGATCACGGCGGTGACGTTGAGGCCCTCGCGCGCCATCGTCCACAGCGCCTGGATCGTGTACATCGCGGTGCCGTCGCCGATCAGCGCGAGCACCGGGCGGTCGGGGCAGGCGATCGCGGCGCCGATCGCGGCCGGCAGGCCCTGGCCGATGGCGCCGCCGGTCAGCGTGATGAGGTCGTGGCGCGGGCAGCCGGCGGTCATCAGCGGCAGCATGAGCCCCGAGGTGATCGCCTCGTCGACGACGATCGCGCGCTCGGGCATCAGGTGGCCGATGGCCTTGCAGACCTTCTCGGCGCTCAAGCGTCCGCGCGGCCGGCCGGGGCGCTGCGGCGGGGCGACGGCGGCCTGCGCGGCACCCGCGCCGAGCGCGGCGGCGAGCGCATCGAGGCTGAGCGCTGGATCCTGCTCCGGCGTCGCCAGCACATGCACGCTGCACATCGGCGGGACGAGCTGGCTGGCCTTGCCGGGATAGGCGAAGAAGGACACCGGCGGCTTGGCGTCGACCAGCACCAGGTGCTGGAACTCGGCGAGCTGCACGCCGGCGAGCTCGGCCAGGTAGGCGATGCGTTCGACCGGCGGCAGGCCGGCACCGCGCTCGAGGCGCGTCGGGAAGACTTCGGACAGGATCTTCGCGCCCGAGTGCGCGGCGATCTTGCCGGCGGCGATCAGGCTCGGCTCGCGCAAGGCGCGGCCGCCGAGCAGGAAGGCCACCTTGTCGCCCGAGCGCAGCACCTTGGCGATCGCCTCGACCGTGGCCGCATCGGCGGGCACGCGCGGCGCCGGTGGCGGCGGCGGGCAGGGCACGCCGCCCTCGCCCCAGGACACGTCGGCCGGCAGGATCAGCGTCGCGACCTGCCCGGGCGGACCCTTGGCGGCGGCGATCGCGTCGACCGCGTCGCGGCACAGTTCGGCGGTGGTCTTGGAGGTGCGGACAAAGCCCGGCGAGACATTGCGGGCGACGGTCTCGATGTCCGACTGCAACTGCGCGTCGAGCGGCACGTGG
>JANJUH010000104.1 GCA_024710675.1 Lysobacterales bacterium | reverse complement strand
CCCATGTTCTTTACCTCCCATATCTTGCCCTTTCCCCACCATCAGGCCGAAACGCAATTACCGCCGGCCCCCCCACCCCCCCCCCCCAAGCCCCCAGCCCCGCTTCTTCGTGATGCAAGGCGCGCAGCACGGGCCACCTGTGAGGTACTTCGGAACCCAACGCCATGACCCTCGTCGAGATCGCCCTCAAGCGCCCGGTCACCACGATCATGCTCTTCGTGAGCTGCGTGGTTTTCGGCCTGCTCAGCGCGCGGATGCTGAAGCTCGAGTTCTTCCCCGAACTCGATGCGCCCTTCATCCTCGTGCAGGTGCCGTATCCGGGCTCGACACCGAAGGAGGTCGAGCGCGAGATCGTGAGGCCGCTGGAGGAGTCGTTGGCGACGATTTCCGGCATCGACCGGATGTTCGCCAGTGCCGACGAGAACGGCGCCTTCTTCTTCATGGTCTTCGACTGGGGGCGCAACCTCAAGGTCAAGTTGGCGGAGGTGCGCGAGCGGGTCGATGCGGCGCGCGCGGAGCTGCCGGGCGATGTCCAGCGGATCCAGGTGCTGAAGTTCTCGACCAATGACGAGCCGGTGCTGCAGATTCGCCTGTCCAGCACCGAGGGCAACCTGCTCGACGCCTACGATCTGCTCGAGCGGCGCATCAAGCGGCCGCTTGAACGCATTCCCGGCGTGGCCGCCGTGGAGCTCTCCGGCGTCGAGCCGAACGAGGTGCGCATCGACCTCTTGCCTGAGCGCATCGCCGCCCACGGCATCGACCTGAACCAGCTCGCGCAGCGCCTGCAGCGCGCCAATTTCTCGACCTCCGCGGGCCTTATCCACGATGGCGAGCTGCGCTACCGGGTGCAGCCGGTCGGCGAGGTCCGGGATCTCGCCGAATATGGCGAGCTGATCGTGGCCGAGGCCGGCGTGCGCCTGCGCGATGTCGCCGAGATCCGCTACGCACCACGCGAGATCACCTACCGGCGCATCCTCAACGGCAACTACGCGGTGGGCGTGGACATCCGCCGAGAGCGCGGCGCCAATCTGGTCGAGGTCTGCCAGCGCGTGCTCGAGGAAGTCGAAAACATCCGTCGCAGTGGCGCCCTGGCCGGCATCGAGCTGTACATGATCGGCAACCAGGGCGAGGGCGTGACCGCCTCGCTCAGTGAACTGAGCAATGCCGGCTGGCAGGGCATGCTGTTTTCGATCGCCGTGCTCTTCTTCTTCCTGCGCCACTGGCCGAGCACCCTGATGGTCTCGCTGTCGGTGCCGATCTGCATCGCGATCAGCCTGGGCGCGATGTACTTCCTCGGCCTGACCATCAATGTGCTGACGATGATGGGCCTGCTGCTCGGTGTCGGCATGCTGGTCGACAACGCGGTGGTGGTCACCGAGAGCATCTTCCAGCAACGCGAGAAGAACCCGGCCGATCGCATCGGCACGGCGATCGAGGGCACGCGCATGGTGCAGCTCGCCGTCAGCGCCGGGACGCTGACCAGCATCATCGTCTTTTTGCCCAATGTCTTCGGCGGCACCACCCAGGTCGGCGTGTTCCTCTATTACGTCGCGATGCCGATGGCGATCGCGCTGCTGGCCTCGTGGTTCGTCGCCATCACCATCATCCCGATGCTGGCCGCGCGGGTTGCGCCGCCCAAGGGCATCGGCGAGGTGCGCATCGTCGAGCGCTGGAAGGAGCGCTACGAGGGGCTGTTGCGCTGGACGCTGGCGCATCGGCGCGCCACGCTGGCGTCGATCGTCCTGCTGTTCGCCAGCATCGCGATTCCGCTCAATTTCGTGAAAACCGATTTCTTCGGCGGCAACGACGACCGCGACTTCGCGATCCGCTACGAGCTCAACGGCCGCTACCAGCTCGACCAGCTCGAGGAGGCGGCGCGCGCTGTCGAGGCCTGGCTCAGTGAGCGCAAGGAGGAACTCGAGATCGACTCGATCTATTCCTGGCTGTCCGAGGACCAGGGCATGCAGACGCGCCTGCAGCTGGTGAAGGGTTCGGCCGCCGAGAAATCGGTGGAGGAGATCCAGCAGATCATCCGCGAGGGCCTGCCGGCCCTGGCGATCGGCAAGGCGCGGGTTGGAGGCAACTTCGGCGGACCGGGTGGTGGCAGCGACGATCGCCAGACCATGGCCATCAACATCACCGGGGATTCGACCGAAGTGTTGCTGGATCTTGCCGTCGAGGTCGCGCGCCAACTCGAGACCATCGAGCAGTTCGCCGAAGTGCGCACAGGCGAGGGCAACCAGCAGCAGGAGATCCAGGTGCGGGTCGACCGCGATCGCGCCGCCAGCCTGGGCTTCGAGCCGGCCCAGGTCGCGCGACTGATCCAGGTGGCGATGCGCGGCGTGCCGTTGCGCGAGTTCCGCCAGGGTGACACCGAAGTGCCCGTGTGGCTGCGTTTCAAGGACGCCGAGGATCTGTCGCTCGACGAGCTCAAGGTGATCCGGGTGACCCGGCCCGATGGGGCTTCGGTGCCACTCTCCGCCCTCGTCGACATCGACATGCACCCGGCGGCAACGCAGATCTCGCGGGACAACCGCAAGACTGCCGAGCGCATCACGCTGGAGCTCAAGCCCGAAGCTGACATGAAGCTCGCGCGCGAGCGCATGGAAGCCGTGCTGAAGGCCTATCCCTTCCCGGCCGGCTATGGCTACGACCTGGGCCAGCGCTTCGAGCAGGAAGATGCGGCAGCCAAGGAGATGGTGTTCCTGCTGCTGCTGTCGATCGTGCTGATCTACATGGTGATGGCGGCACTGTTCGAATCGCCGCTGTACCCCCTGTCGATCATGGTGTCGATCATGTTCGCGGTGGTCGGCGTCTACTGGACCTTCCTGGTCACCGCCACCACTTTCTCGGTGATGGCCTTCATCGGGATCATGATCCTGGTCGGCGTGGTGGTGAACAACGGCATCGTGCTGATCGAGCACGTCAACACCTTGAGGCGCGCCGGCTTTGATCGCGACGAGGCGCTGGTGATCGGTGGCAAGGAGCGCTTGCGACCGATCCTGATCACCACCGGCACCACCGTGCTGGGCTTGCTGCCCTTGTGCGTCTCCGACGTCAGCATCGGTGGCAACGGCCCGCCGTACTTCCCGATGGCGCGCGCCATCGCCGGGGGGCTGGTGTTCTCCACCGGCATCACGCTGCTGGTATTGCCGACGGTTTACGCGGCGATGGAGGATGCGGCGATCCGGGTGCAGCGGGCGTGGCGGCGCGCGGCGCCGGCGGGGACGGTGGCCGAGGTCTGAGCGGCGGACTCGCGGATCTCGGCTGATGTGGGTCCGGATTCATCCGGACGCTTCGCGGGCTTGGGGGAAAAGCGTCGGGATGAATCCCGACCCACAGGGCGGAACCTTCGCCGCAGGCGAGGATTCCGCCGTGGCTTCAGCCGATGGCCCTTGCGCGCCGTGCCCCCAGGCGCTGGCGATCGGCGGGATCGAGCGGGCCGATGCCGAACCACTCGAGGTCGAGCCGCTCGCGCTCGGCGCCTGCCGATGGCGCCTGTCCGCCGCTCATGCGCATCGCCAGCTTGTCCACCTTGAGCTTCAGGCGCGCTGCCTGCGCTTCGGCGGGCGACTCGATGCCCGCCAGGAATTCGTACTCGAGCAGCATGTGTTCGCCGCGGACGCATTCGGCTGCGCAGACCGTCGCATCGGCACTGCGCATCCGGGCGATACGCGCGGCCAGCGCGGCAGCTTGCGCGCTGTCCAGCGTCGCGGCTTCGGCGGCGCAGTCCTCGAGGTCGTCGGCGCCGCCCGCCTCGATCGCGTCGAGTCGCGCAGCCAGCGCGGCAAGTCGATCGAGCCTGGCCAGGGCCTCGCCTTGCCGGCGCGTGGCGAGGTGGGCGTGGGCTTTCTCCTGCTCGCGATCGTAGGCGCGCTCGAGGTCGGCGGGACGTTTGGCCTCGCGCCACTGCTGCTCGACGGTCTCGATCGCGGCGGCCAGGTGGGCAGCATCCAGACTCTGGTCAGCGGATAGCCGCGCCAACTCGTCGATCATGGCCTTGGCGGCATCGCGATCGGCGGCTTCAGCCGCGCGCTCGCTGGCGATTCCCTCCTGGCGCCTGGCGAACAAGGGATCGACCAGCGCGCGAAACTCCTCCCACTGCGCCTGCTCGGTCTTGCGTGCGCCACGGCCCAGGCTCTGCCAACGCCTCTGTGCCGACTTGGCCAGTTCCAGCGCCGCTTCCTGTTCGGCGTGCGCGAGCTGGCGACGCAACTGGTTGATCAGCTTCTGCTTTTCCTCGGAGATGGCCTGGAAGCGGGCATCCACGGCGGTGCTGGCAGCCTCGATCAGGGCCTTGAGCTGGCGCCCGGATTCGCCGCGCAGCTTGGGATCGATCTCGTCGATGCGGCGCAGTCGGTCGCCGGCCTCGCGCTTGATCGCGACCAGCTCGGCGGGCGGCGTTTCGCTCGCGGCGAGCGCTGCCTGCGCGCGTTCGATGAAGGCGCCGACTTCCTCCGCACGGCGGCCACGCACTTCCTTGCGCTTCTCGAAGTAGGGGCGGGCGGGCTCCAGCGCCTTGTGGCACAGGTAGCGGAAGCGCTTGGCCAGGCCGGATTCGGACTCTGGCGCGAGAGGATCGCGCTCCATCTCGTCGATCCGTTTCCACTGCTCCTTCAGCTCGGCAATGCGATTGGCGATGGCATCGGGGTGCAGGCCGCTGCCGGCCAGCGCCTCGACCTCGTCGCACAGGCGACGGCGTACCTCGTTGTCCGACCAGCGCTGCCACCGCGCGAGCTTGTCGATCCGGGTTTCCATGCCCGCCAGCCGGCGTTCCAGCACCTTCGCCTCGCTCGCGCTGACATCGGCCAACGCATGGCGCGCCCGTGCGCGCGCCGCCCGGGCATCGGTCAGCTTCTGCGCTTCCAGTGCCTTGGCCAAATCGTCGAGCGCAGCTTCCGCCTCGTGGCGGTGCTGTTCGCGCGCCGCTGCGCGCAGCTTGGCGGCCTGACGCAAGGACGCGAGCCGGGCCCTGAAGGCATGCTGCAGCGGTTGGTCGACGGCAGGCCGGCTGCTCTCGGCTTGCCATTCATTCGACCAGCGGCGTTCCAGTGCTTCGATATCGCCTTCCGGCGTGCTCTCGTCGAGCGCCTCGGCGCGCTGTACCAGTTCCGCGAGCGCGAGGTCGGGTTCGGTCCGCTCGGCGGGTGTCATCGGCGTCGCAGGGGCTTCCTCCGCCACTGCTGTAGCGACCGCTACGGGCTCCTCGCCAGCGCGCGCCATCGCAGCCAGCGCCGAGCGCAGGGTGTCGGTGGCGCCCTGGAAGCGGCGGTCGAAGCGTTCGTCGATGCGCGGACGGATCTCGCTCCACTGCTCGCGGGCGCGTTCGAGCACTGCCAGCGAGGCCGATCCCGGATCACGCAGTTGCTGCTCGATGGTCAGGCACAGGGCTTCGGCGCGATCCACCAGTGCCGTGCCTTCGCCAGACTCGACACGCTCACGATCGAGGCGTTCGCGGATGGCCTTGTACAGCCGCTTGTCGCGCTTGCGCGCTTCCTCGGCGAGGCGCTCGAGCGTGCCCGGATTCTCGATGCGGTCGAGCAGCGCGATGCGGATGCCATGCTCCGGATCCTCCAGGCAGCGCTCGGCGAGGAAGCCCTGGCGGCGCACGCGTTCGAGCGCCGCACGGCGCAGCTCGGGTTCTGGCGCGCGCCGTGCGATGTCTTCGATCAGCGTGGCTTCCTCGATCACCTTGAGCACGCGCAGGCGGTCGCCGAGCGGCGCGCTGCCGGCCATCAGGTCGACCAGGCGCGAGCGGGCGCGCTCGCGCAGGCCGGCGTCGGCGTCGTTGGCGGCACGGTCGGCGATCAGTTCGACGTCGCCGATGCGTTCGAGCGCGGCGCGGCGGACGCCGGCGTCGGGATCCTGGCGCAGGATCTGTGGCAAGGCGGCCAGGAGGTCGGCATCGGCGAGGCGGGCAACGGCAGCGGCGCGGCGATCGGGATCGCGCGATTGCCACGCGGGACGGCGGGTCAGGAAATCGAGGAACGATGGCATGGCGTGCTCCGGGGAGGCCCAGCAAGAGGCAGGGAGCGTCTGCGACTACAGCCGGCGTAGGATCTCGAAGCCGGTCAGGTAGACGCCGATGCTCACCGCGAGGTTGGTCAGCACGAAGACCAGCAGCGTGCGCGAGACCCGATTCTTCCACCAGCCGCGCCAGTCCGTCAGGTCGTCGCGCAGGGCTTCGAAATCGGCGACCCGCGGCTTGCGCAGCCAGAGTTCGGTGCCGGCGCTGAACATGCCGGCGGCGAGCGCCGGATGCAAGACCGTGATCGGCGCCGACACCAGGCCCGCGAGTGCGCTCACGGGATGCCCGCCGGCCAGCAAGGCACCAACGGCGGCGAGGCCGCCGGTGGCGAGCACGTAGAAGGAGACGAGGTCGCGGCCGACATCGACGCCCTGGCTGAAGGCCCAGACGAAGCCGCCGATCAGCAGGGCCATGATCGCCAGGCCGACCAACTTGGGCCACGGGCTCGGCGGCGGCGGTGCCGCCAACTCCGCCAGGCTGCGCGTGTTGCCTTCGTCGCGCCCTTCGAGTGCGCGGGTGATGCCCGCCAGGTGTCCGGCGCCGACCACCGCCAGCACGCGCTCACCGCTGCGCGAGGTCTCGGTGAGCCGCCGCGCCATGTAGCGGTCGCGCTCGACGATCAGTGCATGGTGCAGCGGCGGCGAGGAGCGGGCGAACTCGTCGAAGGTACTGGTCAGGATGTCGCCTTCCTTGAGCTTCTCGATGTCCTGCTCGCTGATCTCGTCGTTGCTGATGGCGCCGGCGACGATGCCGCCCACGATCGAGAGCTTGTCGACGAAACCCACGGCGGCGTAGGCGCGCTTGAGTGTGATGCCGACATCGCGATCGATCAGCTCCACCGGCAGGCCGCGCGCGGCGCCGTCGACGCAGGCGGCCTTGAGCTCGGCACCGGGCTCGACACCGAACTGCTCTGCAAGACGGCGCTGGTAGGCCCCGAGCGCGAGGTTTGCGGCGAGCACGCCGGCCTTGCCCTCGCGGATGATCCGGAACAGGTCGATCTCGCTCCAGGCCTCGGGCTTGGTCAGCGACTGGTGGCGGTGCTCGTCGAGTTCGACGGCGATGCGGTCGAACTCGCGCGTGGCGATCAGGTGGCGAACGGCATCGACGCTGGCGCGCGAGACATGCGCGGTACCGAGCAGCGTGTAGTGCACGCCGCCGGCGCTGGTTTCGACCAGCGGCTGGTCGTCGAAGGCGCCGATGTGCACCTCGGGTGCCGCAGCCTCGGTACTCACGAGCGGTAGCGCTTGGTCAGGTCGGCGTAGGCGTCGATGCGGCGGTCGCGCAGGAAGGGCCAGATGCGGCGCACGTCTTCGCTGCGGCCGAGGTCGACTGTCGCCAGCAAGAGTTCGTCCTCGTCCTCACCGGCGCGCGCCAGGAACTCTCCCTGCGGGCCGGCGACAAAACTCGTGCCCCAGAAACGGATGCCGGGGCCATGGCCGGTCGGATCGGCCTCGAAACCGGTGCGGTTGCAGGACAGCACCGGCAGGCCGTTGGCCACCGCGTGGCCGCGCTGGCTGGTCACCCAGGCCTCCTGCTGGCGACGCCGTTCGGCCTCGTCGTCACGCGGATCCCAGCCGATCGCGGTGGGATAGAGCAGCATCTCGGCGCCGGCCAGGGCCATCAGGCGTGCTGCTTCCGGATACCACTGGTCCCAACACACCAGCACGCCCAGGCGTCCGACCGCGGTGTCGACCGGCTCGAAGCCGAGATCGCCCGGCGTGAAGTAGAATTTCTCCATGAAGCCGGGGTCGTCCGGGATGTGCATCTTGCGGTAGCGCCCGGCGAGGCGGCCGTCGGCATCGAGCACGATCGCCGTGTTGTGATACAGCCCGGGCGCCCGGCGCTCGAACAGCGAGGCGACGATGACGACCTGGTGGCGCGCGGCCAATGCCGCGAGGCGCTCGCTGCTCGGGCCCGGGATCGGCTCGGCGCGATCGAACTCACGCACATCCTGGTGCTGGCAGAAATAGGCGCCGTTGTGCAGCTCCTGCAGCAGCACCAGGCGCGCGCCAGCGGCCGCGGCCTCGGCGACGCGGGCTTCGATGCGGGAGAGGTTGTCGTCGACGGTGCCGCGGTCATGGTCCTGGACCAGCGCGACGCAAAGGCTTCGGCTCAAACGCGGACTCCACGCGGCAATTGCATCGTCAGGCAATGCAGGCTGCCGTTCTGCTCGATGAAGGGTCGGCAAGGCACTATCACGACATTGCGGTCGGGATGCGCGGCCTGCAGGACCTCGGCGGCGTCGAGGTCGCTGTCGACATCATAGCCGGGCATCAGCACGCCGCCATCGACGATCAGGTAATTCGCGTAGGAGGCCGCCAGCCGGCGCCCATCGGCGGCGTGGATGGGCGGCGCGAAGGGCAGGGCGACGAGCTCGTAGGGACGGCCGGCGCGGGTGCGAAAGCCGGCCAGTTCCGTGGCCATCCGTTCGAGCGCCTCGTAGTGCGGATCACCGGGATTGTCGCAGGCCTGGTAGACGATGCGGTCGGGTGCCGCGAAGCGCGCCAGCGTGTCGATGTGGGCGTCGGTGTCGTCGCCCTCGAGTTCGCCGCTTTCCAGCCACAGGAAGCGATCGACGCCGAGGGTGTCGCTCAGCAAGCCCTCGACCTCGGCGCGAGAGCGGCCCGGATGGCGGCGGGCCAGGCAGGTCCAGGTCGACAGCAGCGTGCCGGCGCCATCGCTCTCGATCGCGCCGCCCTCGAGCGCGAAGTCGACGCGCTCGCGGCGAATGCCGGCGAAGGCGGGCAGGGCGGCGAGACCCGCGACGAGGGCATCGTCACGACCGGCGGCGAACTTGTCGCCCCAGCCGGTGAACTGGAAGTCCAGCCACACCGGCATGCCCTGGTCGAAGACGCTGATCGGACCGCTGTCGCGCAGCCAGGTGTCGTCGTAGGGCAACTCGATCCAGTGCAGGCTGCCCCCACCACGGGGCAGCAGGCCGAGGACCTCGGCAGCGCGTGCTCGCACGGCGGCATCGGCGACGATCAGGTGGACATCGCCGAAGCCGAGCAGGGCGATGACGAGCTCGCGATAGGAGCCCTCGACGGCAACAAGGTTCGCGGCCCAGTCGGTGCCGGCGTGTGGCCAGGCCAGCAGCACGCCGGCCTGGGGCTCCCACTCCGCCGGCCAGCGCCGGGCCGGCCGTCCGCGAGCACTCATCGATTCGGCTTCTGCGGCGGCGCCGGCTTCGGGCCTTCTTCCAGTTCCGAGGCCTTGTTGAGCACCGCGCTGATGACGCGATCGTTCTCGAAGTAGACCGTGAAGGCCGGATAGATCCAGCGCGTGATCGGCGGCCGGCCGACCGGATCCTTGCGTTCGGTCGGTTGGCCGTACTGGCCCTCGACTTCGCCCATCGTCACGCCGGCCACCGGGAGCGTCGCGGCCTTGGCCTTCGCAGCGCGCTCCTTCAGGAGGGTGTCGGCCGAAGCACTGCCGGCCGCCAGGGCCAGGGCCATGCCGGTCAGGAGGAGCAATCGAAATGGCTTCATGGCGCGACTCCGCTTCATTCCCAGGGTGTCACGAAGATTAACGCGAGCGGGCGTCCGGATGAAGGGCATCCGGGTGGCGTCCATCACGAATGTGCATTGGCGCTGGCGGGCAAGGACGACCGATTAGCTGGCGCCCACCGCGGCACCGCACAAACAAAACGGCCGCCCGGGGGCGGCCGTTGCTGCAACCGTGGCGGCCGGCTCAGCGCTGGCGAGCCTTGAAGCGCGGGTTGCTCTTGCAGATCACGAAGACCTTGCCGCGCCGACGCACGATCTTGCAGTCGCGGTGGCGGGACTTGGCCGACTTCAGCGAGGAGAGTACTTTCATGACACACCGTCCATGGATCGAAAGCAGGCGAGCCCGCGATTCTAGTGCGGGAAGGCCTCCGCCGGCAAGCCTGTCGGCTCGATCGCGTTCACTTGCCGACCAGTGGCACCAGGGACCAGAGCTTCGACAGCGAGAAACTGGGGACGAGTCTCCGGATCGAACGTTCGGCGGGATCTGCCGGTGGACTTGACTCTTCGACTTTCGGCCGATACAGGTCGCGCGGCCCGAAACCTTCCTTCGAGAGCTTGGCCGACTCGATCGCGAATCGGTCCCAGCGCAGGAAATGCACCTCGGGCACGTGCACCCAGTCCATGCTCGGGACGTCGCGCCCCAGCGGATCCCAATAGCGTGCCCCCGGCAAGGCCGAGGCCTGCAGTCGAACGCGCCCCTTCAGCCTGAAGGCCATGCCGTCGAAGCAAAACACCATGAACGCATGTCCCTTGATCAGCGCGCAGGGCTTGCCGTAGAGCTGGCCGAGGCTGGCCTCGTGGTGGCGCACGAGGTACTCGCAGATCGTGTCGTAGCGCGTGCGCGCATTGGCCATGGATGTTTCCCCCTGCCCGAATCGTAACGCATCCGCCAGCGTATCGGGGCCAGCCTCGCGATCGTGCTGTTTTCGCGACGCCCGGCTTGCGAGCATCCGCCCCATGGAGACCGTTGAACATCAGGGCTTTGCCGCGCGCCTGCTCGAGTGGTTCGATCGTGCGGGCCGCCACGACCTGCCCTGGCAGCATCCGCGGACGCCGTACCGGGTCTGGATTGCCGAAGTCATGTTGCAGCAGACCCAGGTGCGCACGGTGATCCCGTATTACGAGCGATTCATGGGTCGTTTCCCGGACCTGCCGGAGCTTGCAGCGGCGGCACTGGACGAGGTGCTGTCGGCCTGGTCCGGGCTCGGCTACTACAGTCGCGCGCGGAACCTGCATCGCGCAGCCATCCGCTGCATGGAGGTCCACGGCGGCGAGTTGCCCACGGAGGCCGTGGCGCTGGCCGCGCTGCCGGGCATCGGTCGTTCCACTGCCGCCGCGATCCTCGCGCAGGCGCACGGCCAGCGCCTGGCGATCCTCGACGGCAATGTGCGACGCGTGCTCTCGCGCTGGCAGGCAGTGGACGGCAGTCCGCTCGAGGCCGCCGTGCAGCGGCGCCTGTGGGCCTTGTCCGAAGCGGTGCTGCCGGAGAGCAGGCTGGCCGACTACACGCAGGCGATCATGGACCTGGGGGCGACGGTGTGCGTGCGGCGGGTCCCGGCTTGTGCGCGTTGCCCGTTGGCCGCGGATTGCCAGGCTCTGGCGGAGGGAGCTGTCGAGCGCTATCCCGCCGCGAAGCCCAGGCGCGTCCGGCCGCTGAAGCGGACGCGAATGCTGCTGGCGCGCGATGCGCTCGGGCGGTTGCTGCTCGAGCAGCGCCAGGCCAGCGGGATCTGGGGGGGGCTGTGGTCGCTGCCGGAACGGGACCCGGAGGCGGCGCTCGCCGCTGGTGGAGCGCCGGGCCGGGTGCTGCGCCACGAGTTCACCCACTATTCCCTCGACATCGAACTGTGGGCGGTGCCGCCCGCCGCCGTGGCCGAGGTCGAGGGGCGCTGGCTGGTGCCGGTCGAAGCGCTGACGCTTGGTCTGCCGCAGCCGGTCCGTCGTATTGTCGAGGCTTTGCAGCGGGGTGAAGAACCATGACGACGACGGTGAACTGCGTGCGCCACGGCCCGGGCGAAGAGGCGCTTGATCGCGCGCCCTGGCCGGGTGAGCTCGGCCGGCGCGTGCTGGAGAATGTCGGCAAGCGCGCCTGGCGTGAATGGCTCGCGCACCAGACGATGCTGATCAACGAGAACCGGCTGTCCCCGCTCGATCCGAAGACGCGCAGTTTCCTGACAGCCGAACTCGAGAAGTACTTTTTCGGTGGCGGATCCGAGGCGCCAGCCGGATATCAGCCGCCGGGCGAGGCTTGAGCGGCGCTTCGTGGGCGCTTCGTGGGCGCGCACTTGTCGCGCGATCGTGGGGTCGCGAGGTCGCGCCCGAGTGCGCTTCCACATCAAGGGCGATAGCCTTTCCCGAGTCCCGTGTCCCGAGTCCCGAGTCCCGAGTCCCGAGTCCCGAGTCCCGGGTCCCGGGTCCTGGGTCCCGAGTTCCGGGTCCCGGGTCCCGGGTCCCGGCCTCACGCGCCGCGTTGTTTGCGCAATGCCTTGTAATCCACCGGCCGGAT
>JANJUH010000102.1 GCA_024710675.1 Lysobacterales bacterium | reverse complement strand
GCCCTCGGCGGCGAGCAGGACATCCGCAAGATGGGCGGGCTGGCGCGGCGCATCCCGGTCACCTTCGGCACCTTCGCGATCGCCACGGCAGCCATTGCCGGCCTGCCGCCGCTGGCGGGTTTCTGGTCGAAGGACGAGATCCTGTGGTTCTCGCTCGCCAGCGGCAGCGGCGGCCATGTGCTGCTGTGGGCGATCGGCACTACGACCGCGCTGCTGACGGCCTTCTACATGTTCCGCCTGCTGTGGCTGGTGTTCCTCTCGCCCTCGCGGATGGATCACCACACGGCCGGCCACGTGCACGAATCGCCGGCGGTGATGACGATCCCGCTCGTGGTGCTGGCGGCGCTGTCGATCGTCGGCGGCTTCATCCCGATCCCGGCTTTCCTCGCTGGCGTGCTGCCCCCGGCAGAGACCCTGGAGAACCTGCACGCGCTGCATGTGCCGCTGCTGGGTCTCGCGGTCGTCATCGGCCTCAGTGGGCTGGCGCTGGCCTGGTGGCTGTACCGCGACGGGCTCGCCCGCGGCGCCGCGATCGTGGCGCGCTTCCCGGCGCTGCACCGGCTGCTCGACGGCAAGTACCGCATCGACGAGCTCTACGAGGCGCTGCTCGCGCGACCCCTCGAGGCGCTCTCCTCGCGGGTCTTCCTGGCTTACGGCGATCGCACGCTGATCGATGGCACCCTGCATGGCCTCGCGGCGCTGGCGCGCGGCAGCTCACGCGGGCTCTCGCGACTGCAGGACGGCCGCCTGCCCAGTTACGTGCTGCTGGCCGCCATCGGCCTTGCCGGCAGCCTGACCTGGATGCTCATCGATGGCTGACAGTGCCCTCCTGAACCTCGTGCTCTGGCTGCCCTTCGCCGGAATGCTGGCGCTGGCGCTGCTGCCCGCCGCGCGGGCCGAGCTGATCCGCGGCCTGTCGCTGGCGCTGATGGCCGTGCAGTTCGCGCTGGTGGCCTGGCTGGTCGCGCGCTTCGATCCGGCGCAAGGGCTGCAGTTCGCCACCGACCTGCCGTGGATCCCCGACTGGGGCGTGCACTACCGGATCGGGCTCGATGGCTACAACGTGCTGCTGGTCGCCCTGACCGCCTTCCTCGGGCCGCTCGTGGTGCTCGGCGCGCAACGCGCGGTGACGAAGGACCTGAAGCTGTTCCACGCCATGATCCAGGGCATCCAGTTCGCGATGCTGGGCACCTTCCTCGCCCAGGATCTTTTCGTCTTCTACGTGTTCTGGGAGGCGATGCTGATCCCGATGTTCCTGATCATCGGCATCTGGGGCGGCGAGCGGCGCGTCTACGCAACGATGAAGTTCGTGCTGTACACCGCCTTCGGCAGCATCCTGATGCTGGCCGCGCTGATCTACCTGGTGTGGACGCTCAACCAGACCACCGGCGTGCGCTCCTTCGCCTTCGCCGACCTGATCGGCCTGAACCTGCCGCTCGACGCGCAGCTCTGGCTGCTCGCCGCCTTCGGGCTGTCCTTTGCGATCAAGGTGCCGATGGTGCCGCTGCACACCTGGCTGCCCGACGCCCACGTCGAGGCGCCGACCACGGGCTCCGTGATCCTCGCCGGCGTGCTGCTGAAGATGGGCACCTACGGATTCCTCAAACTCGGCTTCCCGCTGTTCCCGGAGGCGACGCGCGAACTGGCACCCTGGCTGATGGGCCTGTCGGTGGCCGGCATCCTCTACGGCGCCTGCCTGGCGCTGGTGCAGGACGACATCAAGAAGGTCATCGCCTACTCCTCGATCAGCCACCTCGGCTACGTGATGATCGGCCTGCTCAGCTTCGAGCTCGTCGGCATCCAGGGCGCCATCGTGCAGATGGTCAGCCATGGGCTGGTGGCCGGCGGACTGTTCCTGATGGTCGGCATGATCTACGAGCGCTGCCACAGCCGGAAGATCGCCGACTACGGTGGGCTGGCGAAGCTGATGCCGCTGTACTCGGTGGCCTTCCTGCTGCTCACGCTGGCCTCGGTGGGTCTGCCGACCACGAGCGGCTTCACCGGCGAGTTCATGGCGCTGCTTGGCGCCTTCGCGGCGGGCTGGAAGGCGCAGGCGGCCGGTGACTCGCTGATGCTGGTCTACGCGGTGCTGGCGGTGCTCGGCGTGGTACTGGGTGCGCTCTACATGCTGCGCCTGGCCGGCGCGCTGCTGTTCGGCGCCGAACGCGCGCCGCACGCGCCGCTCAATGATCTCGACGGCCGCGAGCGCGCGATCCTGGTCGCGATCCTGGCGGCGGTGTTCTGGCTCGGCCTGGCACCCGGACCGGCGCTCGAACTGACCGAAGGCGCCGCGCGCGAGTACCGCGCGATCGTGCTGGGACACGCGGCCACGGAGGGCGGGCAATGAATGTGGGCGCGATCCTGATCGGCATGCTGCCCGAGCACCTGCTGCTGGGGGGCGTCGTCACGCTGATGCTGGCGGAAATCGCCGGGCGCCGAGAGGCGGGCTTCGCGATCGCGCTTGGCGCCGTGCTCGCAGCACTGGCGGCGGCGGGATGGATGGCGCTCACGGGCTTTGCAGGCACGCCGTTCCCGGGCCACCTGTCGGTGGATGCCCTGGCCGTCACCGGCAAGCTGCTGGTGCTTGGCCTCGCCTTTCCCGTGCTGCTGGTCTCGCGCGACGATTTCAGGGACACCCGCTACTACGCGCTGCTGCTCTCCTCGCTCTACGGCGCCAGCCTGATCCCGGCGGCCGAGAGCTTCACGACGCTGTTCCTCGCGATCGAGCTGCTCTCGCTGCCGGTCTACGTGCTGGTGATGATCGGCATGCAACGCCCCGGCGGCACCGAGGCGGCGCTGAAGTACCTCGTGCTCGGCAGCACGGCGACGGCGATGCTGCTGATGGGCATCTCGCTGCTGTACGGCGTGACCGGATCGATGGCGATCACGGCCTTTGCCGATGGCCTGTCCGGTGGCCAGCCGCTGGCACTGGCCGGCGCGGCGCTGGTGGTGCTCGCGCTGCTGCTCAAGTCGGCCATCGTGCCCTTCCACGCCTGGGCGCCTGATGCCTACGAGGCGGCCTGCGTGCCGGTGACCGCGCACATGGCGAGCATCGTGAAATCGGGTGCCTTGCTGGCGGCACTGACCGTGATCGGCACGACCACCCTGCCGGCCAGCCTGTTAATGCTGATCGCGACGCTGGCGCTGGCCTCGATGGCCTGGGGCAACCTCGCGGCGATCGGCCAGGCCGGTTTCCGGCGCCTCTTCGCCTACTCCTCGATCGCCCACGCCGGCTACCTGTGGTTCGCCTTCCTCGGTGCTGGCGAGGGCCGGTCCGAGGCGATCGTCTACTACCTGATTGCCTACGCGCTGATGGGCCTCGTCGCCTTCTCGGCGCTGCCGCGCGGGACCGACGATGCGCGCGAGGATCGCCTGGCGGCGCTGCAGGGACTTTTCCATCGCCAGCCGTTGGCCGCCGTGCTGCTCGCCGCCGCGATGCTCTCGCTGGCCGGCCTGCCGCCACTGCCCGGCTTCGTCGCCAAGTTCCTGGTCTTCCAGAACGTGCTGGCTGCAGGCCACGTCGCCCTCGCGGTGTTGGGCCTGCTGGCGAGCTACCTGGGCCTGTACGTCTACCTGCGCGTGGTGCAGGCGCTGTTCATGGCCGAATCACCGGCCGATGCGAGCGCGCGGCCGCGCGCGCTGGCCTGGCTCGCGCTGACGCTGACCGCGCTGCCGGCGGGCTGGTTGATGTTCTTCCCGGGTTCGGTGCTGGGGTTGTTGTAAGTCCGACGTCGCGCGCTGGATGAGGCCATCCCGCATCGCCGCCGGTGCGGTTCACTTCGTTCACCGGCACCCTACAGGTCGCGACACGGCCGCGGCCGGGCGCGTAGGGTGTGCTTCGCGCAGCGAAGCGCACCGTTGAAGGCGCCTTGCGGCATCGCCGCTTCGGCGCACGCGACCCCGGGACGAACTGGCGCGCACTGTCGGCGCACACGCCCCAGCGTCCAGTCCCCAGCCCCGCTCTTCGAATCACGCCCCCGCGCGTTTCGCGATGGGCGAGTGCATGTCAAGCAACTGCACACGGGCCGCGCTGAGGCGGCCGGAGACGATGCCGAGCAGGCGGTGCATGATCTTGTAGCCGAAACCGGTGTCGCTGCGACAACGTTCGAGTAGCGCGTGGCCGTCGAACACCAGCGCTTCCACCGGTTCCAGCGCCCGCGCCTGAAAGAGCTTGCCGCGCCCGACGACCAACGCCGACCAGCCCAGGCCCTCGCCACCTTCCAGCGTCTGCACGCGGAGCGGCTTGCCCTGGGCCATGGTTTCCAGCGCCACGCGCCCGGACAGCAACAGGAAGAACTCGTGCTTCTCGTCGCCCTCGGCGAACAGGATGTCCTCCGGCTGGTATTTCGCACGCCGGCCGAAGCCCGCAAGAGTCTCGCAGTGCTCCGACGTGAGGCCGGTGGAGAAAGGGTGTGCCTTCACGTCTTCGAGGATCGTGGAACCCATGGCCGCCTCCAACGCGTACGAACGGTTGACCGAGGATACGCCCGGCGCCCCTTCGGGGTTTGACCAAAGGCAAGCGCTGCGCCCGCACCTCGCGCTGCTAGCCTGTGCTTTTGGCCAGCCAGGGTCTCATGCGCATCCTGCTTCTCTCGCATGCCTTCAACAGTCTCTGCCAGCGCCTGTGGCTGGAGTTGGACGCGTGCGGGCACGAGATCAGTCTCGAACTCGACATCAACGATGTGGTGACCCGCCAGGCCGTCGCGATGTGGCAACCGCAGGTGCTCGTCGCGCCCTTCCTGAAACGCGCGATTCCCGAAGACATCTGGCGCGCGCTGCCCTGTCTCGTCGTCCATCCGGGCCCGCCGGGCGATCGCGGGCCGTCGGCACTCGACTGGGCGATCCAGCTCGGTGAGCGGTCGTGGGGCGTCACGGTGCTGCAGGCCGTGGCGGAAATGGACGCCGGCCCAGTCTGGGCCTGGCGCGAGTTCCCGCTGCGGCCCGCCAGCAAGTCGAGTGTCTACCGGCGCGAGGTCACCGAAGGCGCGGTGGCGGCGGTGCTGGAAGCGCTCGACCGGATCGCCGCCGGGCAGGGCCCGAAGCTCGCGAAGAACACCGGCGGCGGCAGCGCGCGCCCGGCCCTGCGCCAGCCCGAGCGCGCGATCGACTGGACGCGGCACACCGTCGATGAGGTGCTCGCGCGAATCCGCGCCGCAGACGGCCAGCCCGGTGTACGCGACACGCTGGCAGGCCATCCGGTCTGGCTGCACGACGCCGCGCCGGCGCCCGGGCTGCGGGGCCCGCCCGGTGAATGGCTCGGCGAGTGCGGCGAGGCGCTGGCGCGCGGCTGTGCCGATGGGGCAGTGTGGATCGGCCACCTGACGATCGAGATCGAGGCTGGCAAGCGACTGAAGCTGCCTGCCCGTGTCGCACGCGCGCATCTGGGCGTATCCCCTCTGCCCATGCTGTCGGACGAGCGCGTGCCGAACCGGGCCCGCTACGAGGTGCATGGCCACGTCGGCGTGCTGCATTTCCCCTACGGCAACGGCGCGCTCTCGACCGCCCGCTGCGGCGAGTTGCTGGTGGCGATCCGCACCGCGGCGGAGGCGCCGGAGCGCGTGCTCCTGCTGGCCGGCGGCCCGGAGTTCTGGTGCAACGGGCTCGATCTCGCGACGATCGAAGCGGCCGCCAGCCCGGCCGATGCCTCGCTGGCCAACATCGAGGCCATCGACGAGATCTGCCTGGCGCTGATCGAACTGACCGGCAAGATCGTCGTCTCTGCCATGGCTGGCAACGCCGGGGCCGGCGGCGTGTACCTGGCACTGGCCGCCGACGAGGTGTGGGTGCGTCGCGGTGTGGTCTTGAATCCGCACTACCGCAACATGGGCAACCTCTACGGCTCGGAGTACTGGACCTACCTGCTGCCTCGACGCATCGGTGCCGAGGCCGGCGAGCGCCTGATGGCGACGCGGCTGCCGCTTTCCGCCGAAGCAGCGGTGCGCTCGGGCCTGTGCGATGCGCTGGTCGAGGGGGATCCGGAGGCTTTCCTGGCCGCGGCGGTCGTCCGTGCGCAGGCGCTGGCGGAGGATCCCGGGCTTGCGGAGCGACTCGTCGCGAAAGCACGCCAGCGCGCCGAGGACGAGTCCCGCAAGCCGCTGGCCGAGTACCGCCGCGAAGAACTGGAAAAGATGCGCCTGAACTTCTACGGCTTCGACACCAGCTACCACGTCGCCCGCCACGACTTCATCACCAAGGTGCCGCACTCGCGCACGCCGCTGCACCTGGCGCGGCATCGGGCAAGACCTCGTGCCTGACACCAGTTAGCCCGGACAAGCGCGCAGCGCGCATCCGGGGCAAGATCCCGGGATGCCCCGGATGCGCGGCCCGGTGGGCCGCTTATCCGGGCTACTGAACTTGGTGATCAGCCCGCCGGCGGGAACAGCGGCTGCTGCTTCAGGGGGATCGCGCCGTCGCCCTCGAAGACCCGCTTGAACTCGGCGCGCGAGACCGAGACGTAGCGCTCGTTGCCGCCGATCTCGACCTGGGCGCCCTGGGTCACGGCGCGACCCTCGTCGTCGACGCGCAGCACCATCGTCGCCTTCTTGCCGGTGTGGCAGATGGTCTTGATCTCGCTGATCGAATCGGCCCAGGCCAAAAGGTACCGGCTGCCCTCGAAGAGCTCGCCCTGGAAGTCGGTGCGCAGGCCGTAGGCGAGCACCGGAATGCCGAGCTTGTCGACGATGTCGGTGAGTTGCCAGGCCTGCGCGCGCGTCAGGAACTGCGCCTCGTCGACCAGCACGCAATGCAGTTCGCCGTTGGCGGCGATGTCGGCCCGCGTGCGCTGGTAGAGATCGTCGGCGGCATCGAAGACCTGGCCCTCGCGCTCGAGGCCGATCCGCGAGCGCACCTTGCCGACCCCGAAACGATCATCGAGGCGCGGCGTGTAGATCAACGTGCGCATGCCGCGCTCGTGATAGTTGTGCGCGCTCTGCAGCAGCACCGTGGTCTTGCCGGCATTCATGGCCGAGTAATAGAAGTACAGCTTGGCCATGCGCGGACGGTGGTGCGAGAGAGCAGAAGATGGCGCGCCCGGCGGGATTCGAACCCACGACCCCTGCCTTCGGAGGGCAGTACTCTATCCAGCTGAGCTACGGGCGCTTCGTTGGGGATACTACGGTATCGGAGAACCATCCATGGTGGAGCAGTCCCGCCTCGGCTTCCTTGCCTCGGCGCTCAAGCGGGCGCGAGGCAGTGCCTCGCAAGCGCCCGCTTTCGCCCAGCTGAGCTACGGGCGCTTCGTTGCGGATACTACGGTATCGGAGAACCATCCATGGTGGAGCAATCCCGCCTCGGCTTCCTTGCCGAGACGGGCGGCGGAGTCTACCCCAACGGACCAAGAGCGTCGGGACAGAGTCCCGACCCACATTCGGATCGCGACCAGCCCCTGCCTGCGGTTCCCTGCAGACGTGCCCATCGCCATCGGCTGGCACCGATCCTGTGGGTCCGGCTTCAGCCGGACGCTCCTCGCCAATGCACTTGGATCAGCTCAGCGCCCGCCCATGCGCGCCGTCAGCGCCTCGAGTTCCGCCACCGGCGCCTTCGACAGATCGAAACCATAGCGGGCTTCGATTTCCTCATGACCCAGGCCGGCGGACTTGTCGTGGATGCCCGCGCCCAACGCAGCCGTGATCGAGCGTCCGAC
>JANJUH010000080.1 GCA_024710675.1 Lysobacterales bacterium | reverse complement strand
GGAAGTCCTCGGCGGTCTTCTTCATCTTCATCAGCACGCGCGCCGACACCTCGGGCGGGGCCATCTTCTTGCCCTGCGCCTCGATCCAGGCGTCACCGTTGTCCGCCTCGGCAATCGTATAGGGCACGAGATCGATGTCCTTCTGCACGACCTGCTCGGAGAACTTGCGACCGATCAGGCGCTTGACGGCATACAGCGTGTTCTTCGGGTTGGTCACCGCCTGGCGCTTGGCGGGCGCACCGACCAGCACCTCGCCATCCTTGGTGAAGGCGACGATCGAGGGCGTGGTGCGATCGCCCTCGGAATTCTCGATGACCTTGGCTGAGCCACCATCGATGATGGCGACGCAGGAATTGGTGGTGCCGAGGTCGATGCCGATGATCTTGCCCATGGGGTTCGCTCCTTGGATCTCGAATGGGATTCGGGGACTCGCCCCGTCTGCGTCGCTATGTGGGGACGGGACCGGCAATGCCCAAGTCCCGCCAATGGGAATTTGTTCAGCCGCCCTGGCTGACGATCACCAGCGCCGGCCGGACGAGGCGATCGTGCAGGCGGTAGCCCTTCTGCAACACCGCCAGCACATGGTCGGCAGCCACCTCGCTCGATGGCTGCATGCCCATGGCCTGGTGCGCCTCGGGGTCGAAGGGCTGCCCCTGAGGATCGACGGCGCCCAGACCATGGCTTTCGCCGGCCTTCAGCAGCAGCTTCAGCGTCATGTCGGCGCCCTGGCGCAGGCTGTCGATGCCCGCGCCCGGCGCCTCGGCGGCCTTGATGCCCTGCTCGAGGCTGTCGAGCACCGGCAGGAGGTCGCCCAGCAGGCGCTCGACACCGTATTTGCGGGCCTGTTCGAACTCGCGCAACCAGCGCTTGCGCTGATTCTCGGCCTCGGCACGCTCGCGCAGCAGAGTGCCCTCCAGATCGGCGACGCGCTGCTGCAAAGCGGCGATCTCGGCCTCGAATGCGGCCTGCTCTCCGGCGGCCGGGCCGAAGCCCTCGGCCTCTACGTTGCCTGCGCCCTGCTCCGGCGTGCCCTGCATGGTGCATCTCCTGCGAATCATTCGATCCGCCGAAGATTGGGGGCACTCAGACCGGATTCAAGAGTTGGCCTACCGCTTCGGCCGTCGCCCGAACCACCGGGATCACCCGCTGGTAGTCGATCCGGGTTGGCCCGATCACGCCGAGCACGCCAATCGGCGTCGTTCCGCGCCGGTACGGGGCTGTCACCACCGCACAGCCGGCCAGCGGCTGGAAGCCGGACTCCTCACCGATGAAGAGGCGCACGTCGTCCGCCGCCAGCGTGCGTTCGACCAGCGCCAGCACATCGCGCTGCTGCTCCAGCGCGGCGAGGACCTCCTGCAGGCGACGCGCATCCACCAATTCGGCGCAGGCCGCGAGCCTGGCCTCGCCCGCCACCAGCAGCTCCGCCTCACGCTCGCCGGCCATCGCCGAGCCCGCCACATCGAGCATCGGCTCCGCCGCCGCCGAGAGGTTGCGTTCCAGTGCAGCGATTTCGGCGCCCAGGGCCCCGCGGGCATCGGCCAGCGTGCGACCGGCGAAACGCTCACTCAGCACACGCGCGGCGCGCAGCAGCATCTCGGGACTGGGCGCCCGTTCGACCTGGACCAGGCGGTTCTGCACCTGGCCATCGGCGAACACCAGGATCACCAGCAGCCGCCGCTCATCGAGCGGAACGAACTCGATCTGCCTGAGCAATAGCTGGTCACGCCGCGGCACCGACACGATCCCGGCACAGCCGGTCAGTTCGGACAGCAGTCGACTGGCGCTACGCAAGACCTGGTCGGGCGTTGCGCTGGCCGGCAGCCGGGCATGGATCGCATCGACCAGCGGCGCCGGCGTCTCGATCTCGATCAACGAATCGACGTAGAGCCGGTAACCCTGGGCCGTCGGCACCCGCCCGGCCGAGGTGTGCGGCGAGCGCAGGAAGCCATCGGCCTCGAGCTCCGACAGCACGTTGCGCACCGTCGCCGGCGACAGGTCGAGCCCGCACTCGCGCGCGAGCAATCCCGACGCCACCGGCTCGCCAGCCTCGATGTAGCGGGCGATCAGGTCGCGGAGCAGGCGGCGGGAACGGGCGTCTAGGGTTTTCACTACGGGTTCTGGGGTTGGAGAAACTCATTTTGTCCGCAAAGGACGCGAAGGCCGCAAAGAAAGCACAGAAAGAGGCGGATCTGCCCCATCCACCCCTAGTGGTTCAACAGGAGTCCCTTGATCACAGGCAATGATGGCAGGAACCAGCCTTTGCCCTTCTCTTCCTTTGCGTTCTTTGCGTCCTTTGCGGACCAAAGCTCTTCTCGCGCCTCGAGTGTGCATCTTTGCTGCCATGAGCGTGGGGACGATGGCAGCCGACTTCAAGCCGCGTTGCACCACCACCGCCGCCGCGCCATAGTGGGCGGCAGTCCACCAGACCCTCGAATCCGCATGCTGTCGAACCTGAGCCTGCGCGATCTGGCCGTCGCCAGCCGCGTCGACCTGTCCCTTGCGCCCGGAATGTCCGTCATCACCGGCGAAACCGGCGCCGGCAAGTCGATCCTGGTCGATGCGCTCAGCCTGCTCGCCGGTGGGCGGGCAGACAGCGGGGTCGTTCGCCAGGGGGCCGAGCGCGGCGAGGCCAGCGCAGAGTGGGATACCAGCGCCGTTCCGGCCGCGACAGCCTGGCTGAAGGAGCATGAACTCGACGACGAAGGCCAGTGCCTGCTGCGCCGTGTGGTACGTGCCGATGGCGGCTCGCGCGCCTTCATCAATGGCCGCCCGGCATCGCTGCAGCAACTGCGCGAGCTGGCGGGCCTGCTGATCGAGATCCACGGCCAGCACGAACACCAGGCCCTGCTCGAGCGCAGCCACCAGCTCGATTTGCTCGACCAATACTCGAAGAACGAGCCCGAGCGCGAGGCCGTCGCCACACTGGCCCGACGCTGGCGCGAAATCCGCGCCCGGGAGGAAGCCCTGCGCGCCGCGCATGCGGTCGGTGCCGACGAGATCGCGCTGCTGGAAGCGCAGATCGCAGGACTTGACCAGGCCGACACCGAGCCCGCACGGATCGAGGCACTGGAGCAGGAACATCGCCGGCTCAGCCATGCCGGCGAGTTGCTCGAGGGCCTGGGTCGCCTGGAAGCCATGCTCGAGGACGACGAAGGTGCGAGCGCCCGCCGCGCGCTTGCCCTGGCCGCCCAGGAGTGCGCGCGGCTTGCGAGTTACGACGGCGAACTCGGCGAGGCCTCGGCGCTGCTGGAGAACGCGCAGGTCCAACTGGACGAAGCGCTCAGCATATTGCGACGCCGCCGGGAGGCGGTCGACCTCGATCCCGAACGCCTGGCACAAGCAGAGTCCGAGCTCGGCCGCCTGCACGCACTCGCGCGCAAACATCGCGTGCCGATGAGCGAACTGGCCGCAGTGCGCGCCGCGCTCGCCACGCGTCTGGACGAGGCCGCGAGCGCGGGCACACGCCTGGAGGCGTTGGACCGTGAACGCATCGCCGTCGAATCCGCGTGGCGGGAGGCCGCAGCCACGCTGCGCGGCCGTCGCGAGCAGGCCGCACTCGCGCTGGGCGAAGAAGTCAGCACGCTGATGCACCGGCTTGGCATGGGCGGTGGTCGCTTCGAGGTGCGCATCGAGCCCATCGACGGCGAGCCACAAGCGAGCGGCAGCGAGCAGGTCGAATTCCTGGTCAGCGCCAATGCCGGCATGGCGCCGCGCCCCTTGCGCAAGGTGGCGTCCGGCGGCGAACTGGCGCGCATCAGCCTGGCGATCAAGGTGGCGACCATTGCGCTCGACGACACGCCGACACTGGTCTTCGACGAAGTCGATTCCGGCATCGGCGGCGCCATCGCCGAGATCGTCGGCCGCACCCTGCATGCGCTCGGGGCGCGCCGCCAGGTGCTGTGCGTGACCCACCTCGCCCAGGTCGCCGCCTGCGCCGACCACCACTACCGCGTCGAGAAGCAGGTCCGCGAGGGCCGCAGCGAATCGCAGGTCAGCGCCCTTGCCGACGGACCACGCATCGAGGAACTGGCCCGCATGCAGGGCGGCGTGGAGATCACACCGGCGACGCTCGCTGCGGCCGCGGATCTGCGCGAAAGGCTGGGAACAAAACCCTGAATGGCAAGCGGCCATCAGTCAGCGCCGAAGAGCGTCCGGATGAATCCGGACCCACAACATCGCCGAGAGCCCGTGGGTCGGCATTCATGCCGACGCTCAAGGGCTCATCACGCATCAGCCGCCAGGCTCGTCATCCCGGCGCAGGCCGGGATCCAGTACAAACTTGCGGCGATGCCGGGTACAGCGCTGGATTCAAGCCTGCGCCGGAGCGGGCTTCTGCCACTCACCACTCACCGCTTCAGCGGTCTCACATACAGCACCAGGCTGTGATCGGCGATCTCGTAGCCGTGCTCGGCGGCGATCTGTTCCTGCAACTGCTCGATTTCCGGGCTCTCGAACTCGATGACCTTGCCGGTCTCCATGCAGACCATGTGATCGTGATGGCCTTCCTGGGCCAGCTCGTACACCGACTGGCCGCCCTCGAAGTGGTGGCGACAGACGATGCCCGCTGACTCGAACTGGTTGAGCACCCGGTAAACCGTGGCCAGCGCGATGTCGTCGCCCTGGTCGAGCAGCTCGCGGTAGACCTCTTCGGCGGTCAGGTGCTTCTTTTCGGTGGTCCCGAGCAGGTCGAGGATCCGCATCCGCGGATGGGTGACCTTGAGCCCGGCCTTGCGCAGATCCTGGCTTTCGGCGGGTCGATCGCTACGCTGGGGCATGGTGAACCTCGCTTGAAGGATGACGGGCCTATAGCGAACCCGGCCCTGTATTATCCACGCTCCCGTGGATGAACCGTGGATACCCCGATGCGCATCCTTGCTCTCCTGCTGATCGCTGTCCTGACCCAGGGCTGCGGCCTGCTCTACAAGCAGAGCATCCAGCAGGGCAACATCCTCGAGGCCGAACAGGTCGATGCGCTCAAGCCCGGCATGACCAAGCGCCAGGTTGCGTTGGTGCTGGGCACCCCGGCCGTGCAGAGCCCTTTCCATGAGGACCGCTGGGAGTACATCTCCGCGCTCAAGGAAAAGGAAGGCAACGACCTCAAGCGCCTGACGGTCGTCTTCCAGGACAACGTGCTGGTGCGGATCGAGGGCGACTACGAGCCCGGCAAGGCGGTTCGGGCCGGCGAGGACCCTGCCACGGAAGCCGCGGGCGACTGATTTGCCCGGGCGGCGTGCGCCGCGCGGCGGCGACGTGATTCCTTGGGATCGAAGACCAGCGGCCTGAGCACTTCGACGCGATCACCGTCGGTGAGCACCGTATCGCGCCGGCAAGGGCGCCCGAAGACCGACAGTTCGACGGCCTCGGGCAGGCTCGTTTCCTGATCCAGACCGCTTTGCCGCAAAGCCTCGCCCGCGGTACTGCCGACGGGCAGATCGAGCAGGAACAGCCATTGACGTTCCGGCAAGGCGTAAGCCACCTCGACGCGCAGCCACTCAGCCATGGCGGCGCGCGACCTGGCAGAAGTCCTCGACCATGCGATCGACGATGCGACGGAAGCCGATGGCCAAGGCCCCGCCCACCCACTGCGAGCCGATCTCGAAGCCGAGATCGAGGCTGACCCGGCATCCGGCCTCCCCCAATGCATCGAAGCGCCAATGGCCTTCGAGCTGGCGGAAGGGTCCGTTTGCGAGGCTGAGATCGATGCGCGATGGCGGCGTGCCGCGATTGCGGGTGGCGAAGGACAGGCGGATGCCGGCGACACGCACTCCCAACTCTGCTGTCAGGTTGTCGCCGTCGCGGCTGATCACCCGGCCATCGCTGCACCAGTCGAACCATTCAGGGTAGCGTTCGACATCGGCCACCAGCGCGTACATCCGCTCAGGAGGCTGTGGCACCAGCGCCGAACGCTGGATGCGCACCTCCGACGGCTTGGCGCCCGGGCCCTGCTCGGGCGAAGATGCAGGATTGGAAGAAGTATCAGTCACGACAGGGACGACATGGCCAAGGCGGAGAAGAAACAGAGGGACCCGGTGATCGCCGTCAACAAGCGCGCTCGCTTCGATTATCACATCGACGAGCACTTCGAGGCGGGCCTGGTGCTCGAAGGCTGGGAGGTCAAGAGCCTGCGCGATGGCCGCATCAACTTCGGCGAGAGCTATGCGCTACTCAAGGACGGCGAGGCCTGGCTGTTCGGCGCACAGATCAGCCCGCTCATCTCGGCCTCGACCCATGTCGTCGCCGACAAGATGCGCAACCGCAAGTTGCTCCTGCACAAGATCGAGCTGGATCGCCTGATCGGTGCCGTCGAGCGCAAGGGCTACACCGTGATCCCGCTCAAGCTCTACTGGAAGGGCAACCGGGTCAAGGTCGACCTCGGCCTCGCCAAGGGCAAGAAGCTGCACGACAAGCGCGAGACCGAAAAGGAGCGCGACTGGCAGCGCGACAAGGCGCGGATCATGGCGGAGCGGAACAGGTGAGAGGAGCGGAAAGTGGCAAGTGGTGAGTGGTGAGTGGCGGAAGCGTCGGCATGAATGCCGACCCACGGGCTTGCGGTGCCCTGGTGGGTCCGGATTCATCCGGACGCTCTTCGGCACTGTGCTGGCGGAGTGGATCCGGAGAACGGCAGACGCGACACGCTCTTGCCACTTGCCACTTGCCACTGAGCGCGCCGCAGGCGCGCGGACCACTTACCCAGGCCGCGCTGCTGCGAACTCGCCTCAGAACAACGTGTAGATGAACGGCGCGATCACGGTCCCCTTCACGGCCACCAGGATGCCGCCGATCAGCACCAGCACGATGACGATGGGCATCAGCCAGTACTTCTTGCGCACGCGCAGGAAGGACCAGAGTTCCTTGAGGATATCGAGCATGGTGAGCGGCGGACGACGATGATCGCCCCAGTATAGCCAGCCGGCACCCGGGATCTTCGACGATCGGCGATGCCAGAGCGTCGCCCGATCGGCCATAATCGCGGGCTGCCCTGGCCGATTCCGGCCCTGGCCCAAACCCCTTCGACGGAGCCATCCATGAACAACAGCTTCGGCACGCGCGCGACCCTCACCTCGGGCGGCAAGGTCTACCACTACCACCGCCTGGCCGCCCTGGCGCCGCGCTTCAACCTGCAGCGCCTGCCCTACTCGCTGAAGATCCTGCTGGAGAACCTGTTGCGCTTCGAGGACGGTGAAAACGTCACGGAATCGCATATCTCGGCGCTGCTGAACTGGGATCCGAAGACGCCGTCGACGCAGGAAATCCCCTTCATGCCGGCGCGCGTGGTGATGCAGGACTTCACC
>JANJUH010000073.1 GCA_024710675.1 Lysobacterales bacterium | reverse complement strand
AAGCTGACGCTGTCGAGCAAGACCGCGCCCGAGCCGCTGGCCGTGCCGCAACTGGCCCCGCCGGCGGCGCTGCAGGTCCAGCTCCCGCCCTGCAGCGGCGCAGGGAATCCGCCGGACGCCTTCGGGTGGAACTCGCGCACGCGCACGGCCGAGACGCTGGTGCCGCCGACATTGGCCACGTTCACGGTGTAGGCAAAGCTGCCGCCCGGGGCAACGGCAGCCGGGCCGCTGAGCTGCACGCGCAGATCGGCAGCGCCGCCTTCCGGAATCACCGACGAGGCCTCGAAACCGTTGGCAAAGAAATTGGTGACGATCACGCCGCCGTTCGGCCCCTGCACGCAGGAGGCATTGCTTGCCGGCAGCATCACGCAGCAGGCCAGGCTGGTCCCCGAAGTGACCTGGAACAGCGAGGGCGAGGCACCGTTGGTGAGGTAGTCGTAATTCGTGATGCCACCGAAGAGCAGGCCGGAACCATCACCGTTGGGATCGATGATCTGCAGGCCCACCGGATTGACCGCGCCACCTGGTGGCGTCGCGAAATCGGCACAGAGCAGCGGCTGGGCGACCCGCAATTGCAGCGTGCGCCGGCCATCGACGACACCGCGATTCAAATAGCTGATCGGGGTGCTCGTCACCAATTCGATCCGGCCGGAACCGTTGATGGCCAGGCCCGTGTTGCCGGCGGCCTGAAGGATCGCGGGCAGCACAAGGCCGAGCACGGCCACGGGAAGGGCGATGACGTTCCTGGAATTCAGCAGCATGAAGGATCCTGGGGCAGGGGCAGGCGCTCGGCCAATCTCACCATTGTAACGCGAGCCCACCGTGAGCGACCGCCGGCCACGGCCAGCCTTCAGCCTGCGCTACGGTGGAGTGCCCGCAACCGGGGCGGGTAGGCGCGGCTCGAGGGGACGAGGGCCGGATCGAGCTGGCGGACCCGGGCCAGGTCGGCTCGCACGCGGGCCAGCAGTGCCGCGTCGCGCTCGCCGCCGCGCACGTGGAGTTCGAGACCTGCTGCCGCACGCGCGAGCAGGGCGTGCGCCAGCAGGCGCGGGTAGGCGGCCAGTGCCGCATCTTGCGACCAGGCAGCGGCGGCCTCGAAACGACCGTCCAGGTAAGCCGCCAGGTGGGCGCGCAGCAAGGCCCGCGCGGCAGCCAGGGCCTCGCCACCGGCAGGCGCGCTGCTGGCCGGGGGCCCTGCGGTGGGCCGGGGCGGCGGGCTGGATGCGGCGGGCGCCGGTGGGCGAGCCGGGGCCGAGGGCTGCGGCGCCGGCTGCGTGGCCGGTGGGGGCGCCTCGGTGACGGGGGCGGTCGTCGCCGCGGCCTCGCGCGCCAGCCGCGCCGAACAGCGATCGATCATCATGCGCCGGCGGCCCGCATCACGGCTGTTGGTGTCGATGACTGCCGCGGTGGCCGCGTCCTCGAGCCAGTCGATCGCCTCGCGGCAGCGGTTGGTCGAGAAGGCGGCGAGGCCCAGGTAGAACTTCGGCGCGTAGGGCATGCCAAGGATGCGGGTGCCGCCATCCGGCGCGGCGCGGTCGGCCAGCGCGCTTTTCATCGCCCGCTCCACCGCAGCCCAGTCCTGGCGCTCGGCGGCGCTGACGCCGTCTCTGTAATCCGAGCGGAAATCGGCCCCGGCGATGGCCGGGAGCATCAGCAGCAGGAACAGTGCGAGGGCCCGGGTCACAGGCCGGCCTCGCGCAGGTAGTCGTCGGCCGCGAGCCGGTCGCCCCGCAGCGACAAGACCGCCAGCCCGTCACTGGCGACAACAGTCGATTGCTCACGTGGCGTGCCGTCCCCGCCCGGCCGCCAGCGCACCCGGTAGTTCCCCGCCGGCAGTTCCAGCAGGAGCGGTGTCGAAGCACCCTCCGGCAGGGCCAGCGCACGGCCATTGCTGTCCACGACCGACTCGATCCGACCCCAGGGCGCGGCATCGATCGCCAGCCGCCCCTTGGCGGCAAGCGGCGCTGGCGGCGGCGCGGCCACCGGGGCTGGCGCCGGCGTCGTGCCCGATCCCGGCGCCGGCGCGGGCGCTTCGAGCAACTCCGCCCGCAACTGCGCGATCTCCGCCTGGAAGCTGCCCGGCAGGAAGCGCGCCGCATCGTCGAGTGCCCGCGCGGTGCCGCTGATGTCACCGGCCTCGCGCGCAGCTCGCGCGCGGGCGAATCCGGCCTGGGCGAGGTCACCGATGGCCTTGGTGGCGTAGGCGTGCCCGGGGGCGATCTCCTCCATCCGCCGTGCGTGATGCAGCGCACTGCGTCCGCGCGGGGCGTACAGATCACCTGCGTTCAGCGCGCGCTGGAACTCGTCCTGCAGGGCCTTCAGGGCCAGCAAGGTGGTTTCGTCCAGGGCCGCAGCACTCGAACTGGCCTGTGGCTCCGGCAGCGGGCGGGTGAACCACCAGCCGCCGGCGACCAGCATGGCGAGCGCGAGCCCGCCAGCGGCGATCCATGGCCAGGGCGGGGCGCGCCGGACTGCCTGCGGCGGCGAGGATCCGGGCCGTGCTACCGGAGCCGTGAATGCCGGGGTCGGCTCGGTCCTTTCCTCGGAGCCGCGGCGCGCGCCCTTGGCCGCCAGGGCCGCGCGCAGCTCGGCATCGCGCATGGTGTCGAAGGAAAAGCCGAGCTCGCGCAGCTGCTCGCTCCACGGCATGTCGGGCGTGAAGGCGAGCACGCTGCGCAGGGCGTCCGAGGAGACGAAGACCGCGCGCAGGGCGCGGGTGAACTCGGCCATGTCGGCGTAGCGATCCTCGCGCTTTTTCGCGAGCATCTTCTCCAGCACCGGTTGCAGGTCGGCGAGGTCTGCGGGCAGGTTCGGGATGGGCGCGGTCAGGTGCTGCATGCAGACCGCGATCGCGGTGTCGCCACGGAATGGCGGCTGGCCGGTCATCAGCTCGAAGAACATCACGCCAAGGGCGTACAGGTCCGAGCGCCCGTCGACCTCGCCGCCGGACACCTGCTCCGGACTCATGTAGATCGGCGTACCGACGATCATGTTCTCGGCGGTGATGCGGGTCTGCGCCGCCGTCATCTCGCGGGCGATGCCGAAATCGGTCAGCACCGGCACCTTGCCGCCGCGCAGCATCACGTTGGCGGGCTTGAGGTCGCGATGGATGATGCCGAGCTTGTGGGCCTCGTCGAGCGCCGAGGCGAGTTGCACGACGACCGCGATCGACTCGCCCACCGAGATGCCGCGGCGCAGGCGGTCGACCAGCGTGCCGCCATCGAGGTATTCCATCGCGATGTAGGCGATGTCGCCGACCTTGGCGATGTCGTAGATGCCACAGACGTTCTTGTGGCTGATCCGCGCCAGCGTGCGGCCCTCGCGCAGGAAGCGCTTCTCGGTGCGCTCGGGATCGTCCTCCGGGGCACTGCGCAGCACCTTGACCGCGACCTGGCGATCGAGCGAGAGCTGTACCGCCAGGTAGACCGTGGACATGCCACCGGTGCCGAGCGGGCGCAGGATGCGATAGCCGGGGATCTCGGGCAGCGCCACGTCCGTCAGGGGAGTTCGCAGGGCAAAGGTCCGCACAGTGTATCCGGTTCACGGCACGGGAACTCGGGCTGACCGGCGTGGTCCCAGCGCTTCCGGCTCACCGCTATGCTTCGCCGCCCCGGACGGCCCGTTGCCGCACCCCATCCAACCAGGAGACACCCATGCTTTCCGCCCTGCTGCTGGCCGCGAGCCTCGCCGCCACCGACGCCCCTGCCGCCGACGAGGCCCACATCCAGGCGGCGCTCGACCTGATCGTCGCCTCGCGTGCCGACCAGACCTTCGACCAGATGAAGGACCCCACCGGTCCGATGGTGCAGTCCACGATCGCGCAGTTCCAGGGCTGCGAGTCGGCCAAGCCGCTGCTCGACGAGTTCGCCGCGGCGATGGCCCAGGTGAAGTTCACCGAGGAAGAGATCACCGGCTCGCGCCGCGCCGTGGCCGGCGTCTATGCCGCGGTGTTCAGCAAGGAGGAGCTCGAGACGATGACGGCCTTCTTCAAGTCCGCGGTCGGTCAGAAGATGCTCGAGCGCACGCCCGAGGTCATGCAGCGCGCACAGGAAGCGCTGCAGGCGCGCATGCAGGGCAACATGCAGAAGGCCGGCGAGCAGATGCAGACCTTCGGTCCGCGCCTCGAGGAGGCTTACAACAGTTGCCGCGCGAGCGCTCCGCAGCAGTAATGGAGAAGCCGGAAAGGGGCAAGGGAAAGGGGGCAGGGGTCGATTGAGCGGCGTGATCCGAGCTCGACGCCAGCTCTGTCCCCTGGCTCCTGCCCCCTGCCCCTGGTTCGTTACGCCCAAGCGCGCAATGACCGCGGCCGCAAGGGCGACACTCGGTCAGGCGCTGCCATGGCGGCTGCTCCAGCTATGCTCGCCTCCCTGACTCATCGGGAGGCGAGCCATGGCCAAGGTCGAGATCCGCGTACCGGACATCGGTGGCTACAAGAACGTACCGGTCATCGAGCTGCTGGTGCAGCCTGGTGCCAGCGTGCGCCGTGACCAGGGCCTGGTCACGCTCGAATCCGACAAGGCGACGATGGAGGTGCCGGCCAGCCATGCCGGGACGATCGTTGAGCTGAAGGTCAGGCTCGGCGACAGTGTCTCCGAGGGCGATGTGATCGCCATCGTCGATGCAGCCGAGGCCAGCGCCAGCCCCGCAGCGGCCACAGCAGCGGCGCCCGCTGCCGTCCCGACACCCGCCCCGGCCCCCGCTCCGACAGCCACGCCGGCGCCCGCCCCGGCCGCCGCAACCGGCAAGAACGACCTCGAATGCGAGCTGCTGGTCCTGGGCGCCGGCCCGGGCGGCTATACCGCGGCCTTCCGCGGCGCCGACCTCGGTCTCGACGTGATCCTGATCGAGCGCTATCCCACCCTCGGTGGCGTCTGCCTCAACGTCGGCTGCATTCCGTCCAAGGCGCTGCTGCACGCGGCGCGCGTGATCGACGAGGCCGCGCACTTCGCCGAACTCGGCATCACTTTCGGCGAGCCGCAGATCGATCTCGACAAGCTGCGCGGCTTCAAGGACAAGGTGGTCGGCAAGCTCACCGGGGGCCTCGCCGGCATGGCCAAGCAGCGCAAGGTGCGTACGGTGCAGGGCAAGGGCCGCTTCGTTTCGCCGCACCAGGTGAGCGTCGAGACCGCCGAAGGCCCGAAGACCATCGGTTTCAGGCACGCGGTAATCGCGGCTGGCTCGCAGGCGGTCAAGCTGCCGGGCCTGCCCTGGGACGATGCCCGGATGATGGATTCCACAGACGCGCTGCTGCTCGAGGAGGTGCCGAAGAAGCTGCTCGTCATCGGCGGCGGCATCATCGGCCTCGAGATGGCCTGCGTGTACGACGCGCTCGGCAGCGAGGTCACGGTGGTCGAACTGCTGGATCAGCTCATGCCGGGTTGCGATCCGGACCTGGTGCGCCCGCTGCAGCAGCGCATCGGCAAGCGCTACGGCGGTATCCACTTGAAGACCAAGGTCGCGAAGGTCGAGGCCAAGCCCGAGGGCCTGCTCGCCACCTTCGAGGGCGAGGGCGCGCCGGCGCCGACGCTCTTTGAGCGCGTGCTGTGCGCGGTCGGGCGCAGCCCGAACGGCAAGAAGATCGGCGCCGAGGCCGCGGGCGTCGCGGTGTCAGAGCGCGGCTACATCGCCGTCGATCGCCAGATGCGCAGCAACGTGCCGCATATCTTCGCGATCGGCGACATCGTCGGCCAGCCGATGCTGGCGCACAAGGCCACCCACGAGGGCAAGGTCGCCGCCGAGGTCGCCGCCGGCCTGAAGAGCGAGTTCGTCGCCCGCGTGATCCCCTCGGTCGCCTATACCGATCCGGAGATCGCCTGGGTGGGCCTGACCGAGGGCGAGGCGAAGGCGCAGGGCATCGAGGTCGGCGTCGGCAAGTTCCCCTACGCCGCCAGCGGCCGCGCCATCGGCATCGACCGCACCGAAGGCTTCACCAAGCTGCTGTTCGATCCGGCCAGCCACAAGCTGCTCGGCGCCGGCATCGTCGGACCCAATGCGGGCGACCTGATCTCCGAGGCCGCGCTCGCGATCGAGATGGGCTGCGAAGCCGCCGACATCGGCCTGACCATCCACCCGCACCCCACCTTGAGCGAGTCGGTCGGCATGGCGGCGGAGGTCTTCGAGGGCACGATCACGGATCTGTACGTGCCGAAGAAGCGCTGAAGGGGCTCGGGAAGCGCGTCCGTCGGCAAAGGACGCGATGGGCCTCGCGGCAAATCCATTTTCGCGCGCAGAGCGCGCTCCTACCGCTTGCGTCGGGACCCGTCAGCGCCCGCGCGGCCGCATGAAGACCGCGTCCTCGCGCTCGTGTTCTTCCAACTCCAGCCTGATCCGGCGCATCTCGGTGTCCATTTCCGGCAGCAGCACGGCCTCCAGCGCCCGCGCGCGGCGGGCGGCCTTGCGGTACTCGTGGTCGAGGCGTTCGAGGTTGCCGGCCGCGGCGGCGAGTCGTGCGCAGAGGTCCAGCAGTCCCGCATGGGCCTCGCCGCAAGCGGCAGCCTCGGGCGTGCGCAGCAACGGGTCGGCGACCGGCGGCGGCTCACCCTCGACGTGGGCGCTCACCAGCGGCACGCCGAGCAGGCTGTCGTGGGTCAGGTGCACGGCCGGCCCCGGTGCAGCGGCGAGCGGATAGACCGCGAGCGCTTCGAGGCCATGACGGGCCAGCGCCGCCGCCAGTGTGCCCTCGGCGCTCGCCAGGCGCCCGCGCAACTCGCTCCACAGCGCTTCATGCAGGCGCAGCTCGCGCAGCATGGCGCCGGCCAGCACCAGGCACTTCTCGTCGAGGAAGGCATGGCCCTCGCGCATCGCATGATGCTCGTCGGCAAGCTCCAGCAACTCGCTGCGGGTGGCGGGACGCTCGCTCATGCCAGGTGCGCGGCGATCTGGGCGTCGGACAGGCGGGTCAGCTCGTTGCGCGGCAGCTCGGCGAGCAGGCGCCAGCCCGCGTCCATGCTCTCCTCCAGCGTGCGTGGGCCGTCCTGGTGGACGAAGTCCTGCTCGAAGCGACGGCCGAAGGCGAGGTAGCGGCGATCGGCTTCGGCCAGCCCGTCCTCGCCCACCACGCTGGCCAGCACGCGCGTCTGCACCGCGCGCGCGTAGGCCGCGTAGAGCTGGCTGGCGAGCGCGGGATGGTCGGGATGGGTGTACTTCCCGCCGGTGCCGTCCTTGGCCAGGCGCGACAGGCTGGGCAGCACCGCCACCGGCGGGCGCACGCCGCGGCGATCGAGTTCGCGCGAGAGCACGATCTGGCCCTCGGTGATGTAGCCGGTGAGATCCGGGATCGGGTGGGCGATGTCGTCGGCCGGCATGGTCAGGATCGACAGTTGGGTCAAGGTACCCGGATGGCCGCGCAGGCAGCCGGCGCGCTCGTACAGCGTGGCGAGGTCCGAATAGAGGTAACCGGGAAAGCCCTTGCGGCTCGGCATCTCGCCCTTGCTCGACGACACCTCGCGCAGCGCCTCGCAGTAATTGGTCATGTCGGTCAGGATCGCCAGCACATGCTTGCCTTCGACGAAGGCGAGGTACTCGGCCGCCGTCAGCGCGTAGCGCGGCGTCAGCAGGCGCTGGGTGCTGGAGTCGCTGGCGAGATTGAGGAACAGCGCCGTGCGTTCGAGCGCGCCGCTGGCCTCGAGCGCGCTGCGGAAGGCCTCGGCGCTGTCGTAGGGCAGGCCGATGCCGCAGAACACGATCGCGAAATCGCCACCTGCCCCGCGCAGGCGGGCATGACGGGCGACGTCGATGGCGAGGCGGTCGTGCGGCAGGCCGCCGCCGGAGAAGATCGGCAACTTCTGTCCGCGCACCAGGCTGTTCATCACGTCGATCGCGCTGACGCCGGTCTCGATGAAGTCACGCGGCAAGGCGCGCGCGACCGGGTTCATCGGCAGCCCGTCGATGGCGCGGTGTTCGCTGGCGGCGATCGGCGGGCCGCCATCGATGACCTGGCCGACGCCATTGAAGACGCGGCCGAGAATGCCGGGACCGAGCGCAAAGCTCAGCGGCTCGCCGCGGAAACGCACGACCGTCGACGGCAAATCGAGCCCGGCGCTCGATTCCAGCACCTCGATGGTCAGTGCCTGATCGTCGAGCGCGACGATGCGACCGAGGCGGGCATGGCCGTCGCGACCGCGGACTTCCACCGCATCGCCGAGCGCGGCCTCGACCGTCCGTTTCAGGAACAGCAGCGGGCCGTCGAGCTTGGTCGCGGCATGTTCAACCAGCAGCGGTGCCCGCATCGTCTCCTCCCTGGTGCTTGTCGGCGAGCCCCGTGTGCTCGGCCTCGACGCGCTCGCGCAGCGCCTCGAAGCCTTGCAGTTCCTGGTTGCCGATTTCCTCGCCCATGCGCGCCAAAGCGCGCAGGCTGGGCACGGCGGCCAGCGCCGCCAGCGTCGCGCCCTCGGCCAGGGCCGCCTCGGCCAGGTCCATCCAGCGCGCCAGCAGGCGCAGCATGGCCGCCTGCCGCGCCGGCGTGGCGATGCGATCGACCGCCGAAAAGGCCGACTGACGCAGGAAGGCCTCGTTGAAGATTTCGGCCTGCAGCAGCGTCAGTTGCTGGCGTGGCGGCAATGCATCCTTGCCGATGATCCGCGCCATGCGCTCCAGCCGCGCCTGTTCCTCGAGCAGTGCGAGAAAGCGCTGGCGCAGCGCCCACCAGTCGTCGGCGCCCTGCCCGGCCCAGAAGGCGCGGAAGCGCGCGGCGTCTTCCGAATAGGACATCAGGGGGTGGACCGCGGGATAAAAGCGGGCCTGCGCGCGCTTCACGTCCAGCGTCCAGAAGGCGCGCACATAGCGCTTGGTGTGGCTGGTGACCGGTTCGGAGAAGTCCCCCGAAGGCGGGCTGATCGCGCCGATCAGGGTCACCGAGCCGCGCGCGCCGGACAGCGTCTCCACCAGCGCCGCGCGCTCGTAGAAATCGGCGAGGCGACTGGCGAGATAGGCCGGATAGCCGCCTTCGCCGGGCAACTCGCCGAAGCGGCCAGAGACCTCGCGCAGCGCCTCGGCCCAGCGGCTGGTCGAGTCCGCCATCAGCGCCACGTTCAGGCCCTGGTCGCGGAACCACTCGGCCACCGTCACCGCGCTGTAGATGCTGGCCTCGCGCGCGGCGACCGGCATGTTCGAGGTGTTGGCGATGATCACCGTGCGCTGCATCAGCGGACGGCCACTGCGCGGGTCCTCGAGTTCGGGAAATTCCTCGAGCACGCCGGCGATCTCGTTGCCGCGTTCGCCACAACCGAGATAGACGATGACATCGGCCTCGCAGCCGCGCGCCAGCGCTTCGAGCAGCACGGTCTTGCCGGTGCCGAAGCCGCCCGGGATCGCGGCACGGCCGCCGAGGGCGACCGGGAACAGCGTGTCGAGGATGCGCTGGCCGGTCACCAGCGGCGCCTCGGCCGGCAGCCGCCGCGCCACCGGCCGCGGCGTGCGCACCGGCCAGCGCTGGCGCATCGCGAAACCGTGCTCGATGCCATCGGCACCGCGCAGGCGCACCAGCAGCGCGTCGTCGGCGAGCAGGCCGGCAGCGGCCACCCACAGGCATTCGCCGGCCATGTCCGGGGGACACAGCACCTTCTGCAGCGGGCCGTCGCCGACGCGTGCGGTGCCGACGATCATGCCGGCGCTGAGCGCATCGCCGGGTTTCACTGCAGGCTCGAAGGCGGCCACCACGTGGCCACGGCCGAAGCTGGCACCGGCGCGGACGAAGGCGGTGTCGGGCCCGCCGAGCGGGCGCAGCAGGCCATCGTACATGCCGCCGAGCAGTGCGGGCCCGAGTTCGATCGACAGCGGCAAGCCGCTCCCGCGGACCTCCACGCCAGGTTTGAGGCCGGTGGTGTCCTCGTAGACCTGGGCCATGATCTCCTCGCCCTCGATGCGCACGACCTCGCCGAGCAGGCCGAGCGGGCCCACCGAGATCGCCTCGCGCAGCGCAAAAGCACCCTCGCAGCGCGCCCGCAGCACCGGCCCGGACACCCAGCAGATCTCGGCTCGTGCACTCATGACGGGCACCCCCGCACGGCCAGCAGGGCGCCGGCCAATGCTTCGCGATCGGCCATCAGGCCGGCGGGCGTGGCATCGATGCGATTGCCGCCCGCGCAGATGCGTAAGCCCGCCGGCAGGCTGGGATCGAGCCGCCATTCGGGGCTTACCCCCGCGGGCAAGGCCGCGGCCGCCGCCTGGCGGTCGGCCTGCTCGACGCCGCCGGCGTGCTCGATGCGCCAGGTGCCCGGCACCAGTGCCGTCGCCGCCTGCCCGAGGGCGTGCGTGATCCACTCACGACGACTCGGGGCCTCGGCCCAGCGCGCGCCGAGCGCGGCGGGCAGGCGCGTGATGGCCTCGGCCAGAAAACCGTGGTCCGCGTGCTGGCGGGCCAGGCGATGGCGGGTCTGGCGGCGTGCGCTGGCGGCCGCCACCCGCGCCTCCGCCCGTTCGCGCGCCGCCAGCAGCGCCTCGCGGACCCGTGCCCGTGCGCTGGCGTGCGCCGCCGCCAGCAGCGCCTGCGCCTTGGCCTCGGCTTCGGCCTGCAGCGCGCTGCACCGGCGCTCGCGCTCGCCCTCGATCATCGCGAGCAGGGCCTGTTCACTGGCGACCGGATCCATCAGCCCTCCATGCCCAGCAGCGACTGGATGCGGCGGCCGAGCGGCGAGGGTCCGGGAGCGGCGTCGAGGGCGGGCAGCACCAGCAGCAGTGCGTCGGGGTTGCGCCGTGCCGCCGACAGCGCCGCCTCGTCGATGCGCGCCCCGGCCGCGGCCGACCACAGCGTCAGCGTGGCACCGGCCGCGGACGCAGCGTCCGGTCCAGTGCTGCCCAGCGCCACATCGACGCCAGCCAGGCGCCAGCCGGCCGCACGCGCCTCCTCGCCGAGGTAGGCGATCCGGCTCATGCCGCCACCCGGTTCAGGATCAGGATCGAGACGATCAGGCCGTAGATCGCGATGCCCTCGGCAAGGCCGACGAAGATCAGCAGGCGGCCGAACAGCTCGGGCTTCTCGGCCAGCGCACCGACGGCCGCGGTGCCGACGCGGGCGACGGCAATCGCCGCCCCGATCGCGGAGACGGCGGTGGCGAGTGCGGCGGCGATGACGGCCCAGGCCAGCGCCTCGGGGTCGATGGCGGCGACCGGTGCAGCCGCCTCCTGGGCGAGCGCCGCCGGCATCGCCAGCAGGACCAGCGTCAGCAGGACCGAAAAGATCGCCAGCGCCCCGAGGACGAGGCGCAGTTGGGGTGAGGCGAGGCGGGAAAGGCTCATGCGGACTCCGGGGCGAGGGCGGGTGGAGGGGGCAGCGGCCGGAACACGCGTCCGACGCCGGTCAGGAAGCGGGTGAAGAACTCGAAGAGCAACAGGCGCGTGGTCTGGATCGACACCACCAGCGCCTCGAGCACCAGGATCAGCAGGTTGCCGAGCAGCAGCATCAGGCCGGTCACGATCACGCTGTCGGCGGCGAAGGCGAGCGCAACGACTGCGCTGGAGAGGCCGGCGTGCGCCAGCGCAAAGGCGCCGACGCGGGCAAAGGACAGGGTGTTGACCAGCAACTGCACGATGCGTTCGAGCAACTCTCCGAACACCGCGGCCATCGCACCAGGCGCGCGGCTGTGCAGGCCTTCGGCCGCCAGGGCCCAGGTCACGCCGGCCAGCGCCAGCATCCAGCCCGCCCCCGTGAAGGGTGCGGCGAGCAGGCCGAGGTAGACCAGGATCACCGGCCAGTCGTGGCGCCACCAGGCACCCAGGCTGCCGCGCCACCAGGCGCCGAGCGCACCCAACAGCAGGCCGAGCAGGAGCAGGAGCGCACCGAAGCCCAGCGGCACCGCGAGCAGCGTCAGCGGATGGGCCAGCGGGTGCAGCCACAGCGCCGGGATCAGGTGTTCGACAGCGAACACGCTGCCGTAGAGCAGGCCGAAGACCATCGAGGCGATGCCCGCCGGCAGCAGGATGCGCGCCAGTGGCAGGCGCCGGCCCAGCCACCAGCCAGCGATGGCGAGGACCGCGCCCTGGCCGACATCGCCGAACATGTAGCCGAACATCAGCGGCGCGGCGATGGCCACGATCGGCGTCGGATCGGCCTCGTTGCGGCCGGGGATGCCGAAGGCGCTGGCGAAGAACTCGAAGGGCTGCATCCAGCGCGGGTTGTCGAGCAGCAGCGGTGGATCGAGCTCGGGCGGGCGGGCCGGGAAATGGACCAGGGCGCGCGCGCCGCTGGCCGCCACCGCCGCGCCGATCGCATCCCCGCTGCGATCAGCGCTCCAGCCGGTGACCTCGACCAAAAGCGGGCTGGCCTTGAGGCCCCCGACGCAGCCGACGATCCAGGCCAGCCGGTGCAGGTCGGCGAGCAGGCCGGAGATTCCGAGCCGCGCACTGGCGGCGTCGATGCGCTCGCGCAGGGCCGCCGCCTCCCGGGCGAGGCGCTCCTGCTCGGCCTGCGCGGCCTCGCGGCTGTAGCCGATGTCACGGGGCAGCCACGCCGGCGCCGGCAGCAAGCGGCCCTGGGCGGCGTGTATGGTGGGCGCGATGCGCTCGATGGCCTCGGCGCGAGCCAGCAGCACCCACAGCATGCGTTCGCCGGAC
>JANJUH010000060.1 GCA_024710675.1 Lysobacterales bacterium | reverse complement strand
GTTCGCTGCGCTCACCGGCACCCTACGAACACGCTCCCGCTCTGCTTTCCTTTGCGTCCTTTGCATTCTTTGCGGACACGCTCTTCCCGTCCCTTCTCCCCGCGCACTGACTCACCCCGCCAAAGCCTCCGCCGCCACCCGCATCGCCGCCGTGACGCGCGACAACTCCGCCGGCGTGATGACGTACGGCGGCATCGTGTAGATCAGCCGGCCGAAGGGTCGCAGCCAGACGCCGGCCTCGACGAAACGCGGCGTCAGGCGACGCAGGTCGACGGGCTGTTCGGTCTCGATGACGCCGATCGCGCCGAGCACGCGCACTTCGCGCACGCCGGGCAGCGCTGCGCAGGGCGCGAGCTCGGCGGCGAGCTGCGCGCCGATCGCCTGCACCCGCGCGGCCCAGTCCGCTTCGAGCAGCAGGTCGATGCTGGTCACGGCCGCCGTGCAGGCCAGAGGATTGGCCATGAAGGTCGGGCCGTGCATGAAGCAGCCGGCGCCGCCGCACGAGATCGTCTCGGCGACCTCGGTGGTGGTCAGCGCTGCCGCCAGCGTCAGGTAGCCGCCGGTCAGCGCCTTGCCCAGGCACAGGATGTCCGGCGCCACGCCGGCATGCTCGCAGGCAAACAGGCGTCCGGTGCGGCCGAAGCCGGTGGCGATCTCGTCGGCGATCCAGAGCACCCCGTGGCGGTCGCACAGCGCGCGCACTTCGCGCAGGTAGTCGGGGTGGTAGAACCACATGCCGCCGGCGCCCTGCACGATGGGCTCCAGGATCACCGCGGCAATCTCGCCGTGGTGGCGTTCGAGCTGGGCTTCGAGTTCGGCGACATCGCCCGGATCCCAGTCGACGCCGAAACGGCAGCGCGGCCGCGGCGCGAAGTGCTGGCGGGCCAGTGCACCGGCGAACAGGTGGTGCATGCCGGTGTCAGGATCGCAGGCCGACATCGCCGCGAAGGTGTCGCCGTGGTAGCCACCGCGCAGCGCCAGCAGCTGGCGCTTGCCCGGCTGGCCGCGCGCCTGCCAGTACTGGATCGCCATCTTGATCGCGACCTCGACCGACACCGAACCCGAGTCGCACAGGAAGACCTTCTCGAGCCCTGCCGGCGACAGCGCGACGAGGCGCCGGCCGAGTTCGATCGCCGGCCCGTGGGTCAGCCCGCCGAACATCACGTGCGCCATCCGCGCCAGCTGCTGCTGCAGCGCGTGGTTCATGCGCGGGTGCTTGTAGCCGTGGATCGCTGCCCACCACGAGGACATGCCGTCGATGAGCCGGCGGCCGTCGGCGAGTTCCAGTTCGACCCCGCTTGCGCCGACCACCGGCAGCACCGGCAGCGGATCGGTCATCGAGGTGTAGGGATGCCACAGGTGCGCGCGGTCGAAGGCCAGGGCTGCGGCCCAGTCGACTTCATCGGGTCCGATGGCAAATGCGTTCATGGGATCGGCGCTGGCCTGCGAGGCCTTCGATGCTAGCCCGCCAACCGCTACGGCCTCAGCGACTCTTGTACGCCAATGCCGCCGCGTTCTGTTCCCAGTTGACGCCGTCGAAGGCCACCACGCGCACCTCGGCGGGTGGCGTGTCCAGGCAGCGCAGGTTGACATCCACACCATCGGGATTCGAGCGCGGGATGTGGTAGCCCGGATATTTCATGAGGTCGCGAGGAAATGGCCCGATTTACTCGTTGCGACGCGGAAACCCTGCAACGGGTCGAGATGACAGAGTGTGCGCAGCCATTTCCTCGCTCACGCGGCCCTCGCTCGTTCTTTGCGCCGGTCTCGTCGTTGCTCGTCGTCGCAATGGAACCACCATTCCTCCTCCTCGCGCCTCGATCCCGGCGCAAAGCCCTTCGCGATCATCCGCGTGCCCTCATGAAATATCGGGGCTAGGGCTTGATGCCGCAGACCTTGCAGAACAGGTGCTCGGCGACGCCGGTGTTGAAGCGGTAGGAGGTGAGCATCTCGCTGCCGCGCAGCAGCTCGAAGTCCCGCTTCGGGACGATGAGATGCAGGAAGCCGCTCTTGCGGCAGATCGAGCAGTTGCAGTCCTCGACCTCCACCGACGCCGGCGCTTCGATGGCGAAGCGCACGGCGCCGCAGTGGCAGCCGCCCTCGTAACGCATCACTTCCTGCCGCGCAGCTCGAACGCGGGCTTGACGCGCGGCTCGATCGGGCGCGGCGCCTTGATCTCGAGCGTGGTTTCGGCCGTACCGCCGCCGGTTTCCAGCGCCAGCGTGTACTTGCCGGGCGCGAGATACAGCGGCACACCGAGGCGCTTCGATTCGGCCAGCGGCGTGCGCGCCTTGGCGCCTTCCTTCACCTTCTCGGGATCGGTGATCTTCGCGGCGGCGGCCTCGGCCTTCTTCGCTTCGGCGGCAAGACCCAGCGTCTCGTCGGCGAGCAGATCGTACTCGAAGCGGTTCAGCCCTTTCTGCGCCTCGACGCTGATCTCGCGGACGGGCTGCTGCTCGTCGTCGAGCACCTTCAGCTTGGCGCTGCCGGATTCGGCGGCCCAGAAGTGCACCACCGCCTTGGGGGCGCGGCCGAGGTGCTCGAACCAGCGCCGTGGCTGGCTGCGCCATCCGCGCTCGAAGCTGACCGGATCGACGTGGAACAGCGCCACCGGCTTCGCCCGCGTCTCGGGGGTCAGTTCCTGCAGCGGCAGCACGTCGACGATCCACACGCTGCGGCCGTGGGTGCCGACCACCAGCTCGCGGTCGCGCGGATGGACGACCAGATCGTGCGCCGGCACGTTCGGCAATCCACTCTGCAAGGCCTGCCAGGAAGCGCCACGATCGAGCGAGGCGTAGACGCCGCGCGCGCTGCCGAGATAGAGCAGATCGGGGTTGACCGGGTCCTCGCGCAGCACGTTGACCGGCTCGGCCGGCAGATTCGCTGCGATCGAGCGCCAGCGCTTGCCGAGGTCCTCGCTGACCCACACGTAGGGCCTCATGTCGTCGTCGCGATAGCCGGTCTGGGTCACGTACAGGCGCCCGCGCTCGACCCGCGAAAACTCGACGCGGCTGATCCAGCGGTCCTTCGCGAGGCCCTTCGTGACTTCGCGCCAGTTCTTGCCGCCGTCCTCGCTGACATGCACGCGACCGTCGTCGGTACCGACCGCGAGGAGGCCGAACTCCAGGGTCGATTCGGCGAGCGTCGTGATCGTCGCGAAGGGCACATCCCCTTTGCGCTTGCCGTGGGTCAGGTCCGGCGAGATCGCTGTGAAGTCGCGGCCCTGGTTCATGGAACGGAACAGCTTGTTCGCGCCCATGTAGAGGATGTCGGGGTTGTGCGAGGAGAGCAGGATCGGCGTCATCCAGTTGAAGCGCAGCGGCGGCTCGTCGAAGCGCGCCTGCGGGCGTACCGGGCCGCCGTCCTTCCCGCCGCGGCGGTAGAAGCCGAACTGGTAGCCGGTGTAGAGCACGCTGGCATCGCGCGGATCAGCCTGGATCTGCATGCCGTCGCCGCCGTTGAGGAAGCTCCAGCCATCACCGCCCTGGCTCCAGAAGCCGCCGGGCGCATCGAGGTCGATCGCGCTCGAACCCTTGAAGGTGCCGTTGTCCTGCATGCCGGTGTAGACGTTGTACGGGCTCTCCATGTCGACCGCGACCGCATAGCTCTGGCCTACCGCTTGCGCATCGAGCTTCAGCCAGGTCTTGCCGGCGTCGTAGCTGACATCGATGCCGCCGTCGTTGCCGTTGAGGATGCGGCCCTGCCCGGCCGTATCGACGGTCCAGGCGTGGTGGTCGACGTGCACCTTCGGATCGTTGATGCGCCCGTGCCAGGTGGCGCCGCCGTCCTCGCTGACCGCGACCGGCACGCCGAGGATGTACAGGCGATCGGCGTTGTCGGGTGCGGCAACGATCTCGCCGAAGTAGTAGCCGTAGCCGAAGGTGAAGTCGCGAATCGGCTGCTGGTGTGCCTGGCGGAAGCTCGCGCCGGCATCGTCCGAGCGGTAGACGGTGATGCCGCGGATCGGCGGGTCGAAGGCATTGGGATTGGCTTCGAGCACGCGCGCGCGCAGGCGGTCCATCGTCAGTTCGCCCGAGCGGATCTGCGCGAGCAGGCCCTTGGCATCGATGCTGGGGTCGAAATCGCTGCCACGGATGAAGAACTCGATGGCCTCCGGATCCTGGGCGAGGAACTCCTCGCGGCTCATTGTCTTCAGGCGGTCCGAAGACAGCGGGCTGTCGCCGGCTTCTACTTCGGCATCGCTGAGCCGGCGCATGTCGTCGATGCCCACATACAGCCGCTCGGGCGCCGCAGCCGAGACCGCGAGGCCAATGCGGCCGACATGATCGCCCTCCGGCAGGCCGGACAGCTTCGACCAGTTGCGGCCGCCGTCCGTGCTCTTCCACACGCCCGAGCCCTTGCCCGAGTCGACAAAGTCCCAGGGCCGGCGCTGGCGGTCCCATAGCGCCGCGTACATCACGTCCGGATTGCCCGGCTGAAAGACCACATCCGAGGCGCCGGTCCAGCCATTGGGCGTCTTCAGCACCTGCTGCCAGCTCGCGCCGCCGTCCTCGGTGAGATACAGGCCACGCATGCCGCCCTCGGTGTAGAGCGGGCCCTGCACGGCGACGAAGACGCGGCGACCGTCGCTCGGATCGACGATGACGCGGGCGATGCGATCGGCGCCGAGCAGGCCCGACTGCGTGAAGCTCTGGCCGCCATCACGGGAGACGAAGACGCCCAGGCCCGAATAGGACGAGCGCGAGGAATTGGGCTCGCCGGTGCCGACCCAGATCGTGTCCGGGTTGCTCGGATCGATCGCGATGTCGCCGGAGATCGTCGTCGGCAACGCGTCCGAGAGCGGCGTGAAACTGACGCCATTGTTCTCGGTCTTCCAGATCCCGCCGGAGGCGTAGGCGACGTAGAAGGTGTAGGGCTTTTGCGGATGCACCTCGATATCGACCACGCGCCCGCCCTGCACGGTGGGGCCGATCGGCCGCCACTTCAGGCCCTTCAGCAGGCTGTCCTGTTCGAGCCGCTGGTGCTGCTCCCAGGCCTGCCAGCGCGCCTCGGGTGCCGTGCGCGTGGTGGCGGCGCTGGCGCTGGTGGCCAGGATCGCGGCAATCGTCAGGGCGAGCAGGCGCATGGGAATCTCCGGAGCGAGCAGGAAACGCCGACGATACGCCCGCACGGCGCCGCCGGCGCCCAGCCGTCACAATCCGGCAAGCCCGGCGGCAGTGGACGCGCAGCACTCGGAAATACGGGCTAGGATGGTGCCAGTCCGACGGGAGATGTCCATGCTGCCCGATGCCGCCCAGCACCTGTGGAGAGCGCTGCGCAAGGCCGATCGCAAGGCCGCCCGCGAGCGCGTCGGCGCGCTCAAGCGGCGCCTGCCCGATGCGAGCCCGGAGGAAGTCCACCGCCTGCTGGTGCAGAGCAAGTGCCTGCAGGCCGGCGCGATCGGTGCGCTGACGACGATGGTTGATCTCGTTCCGGGCGGCGGGCGCGTCGCGGGTGTCGTGCTCGGCCCGCTGGTCGATGTCGCCACGGTGACCGCGCTGCAGGCGGAACTCGTCATCGAGACCTTCGTGCTCTACGAACTCGAACTCGGCGATGCCGGCGAGCGCTTCGCAATCCTCGCGATCGCCGCCACCAACGTCGGTGCCACCCACGCCTCCAGCATCGTCGCGCGCCTGCTCAAGCGCTATGCCGGCGCGCTGATCGGCGGCTTCGTGCTCAAGCGCGCGCTGCCGGTCACCAACATCGCCACCGTGGCGACCAAGAACATCGCGCTGACCTATGCGATCGGCATGCGCGCGCAGGCGGTGGCACGCTTCCGCGACGCCGACCTCGACGACTGGCCCAAGCTGATGCGCCAGGTCACCCACATCGACGAGTCGACCCTGGTCGAATGGGCCACCAGCGCCGCGCGCACCGCGATCGACCAGGTGCAGGACTCGGCCCGCGCGTGGATGGGTCGCATCAGCGGGCTGCTGCCGGACATCCGCAAGCTGGTGCCGGGTTCCGAAGAGGGTGCAGAGCCGGCACCCAAGCCGGCGGCGAAGACACGCAGGAAGCAGCCGGAGGCCAAGCCCCAGGCGGCCACGCACCGGGGCAAGGGAGTGGCGGCCAAGCCCAAGGTCGCGCACAAGGCAGCGGCAACGGCGCGTACAACGCCGCGCAAGCCGGCGGCGAAATCTCCCGGGGTCGCGCCGACGCGCAGCCGGCAGCGCAAGAAAGCGGACGAGGTCTGAGAACGCCAGCCACCTGCTGCGGCGGCCGCCAGACCTCGCTGGCGGCGTCGGGCTGACTGGAAGCTGCAGCCTGAAGGATCAGCGATCGCGCAGCGCAGGGTGCCCTGCACCCAATGCCGCGACCAGCACCTCGCGTCCGCGGGCCTCGTACAGTGCTGCCGCCTCGGATTCGCCCCGCGCGGATGACAGCGCGGCACGCGCCAGCAACAGCCAGCCGTAATCGTCGTGGGCCGTGAGTTCGCGCTCCAGCAGGACCTGCTCCACCGCGTCGAGCAGCGGGGCCGCTTCCCCGGTCTCGCCGCGTTCGACCAGCCACTCGGCGAGGCGCCGGCGTGCCCGCAGCAGGGCGCTGCTGGGCGTCGCATCCGCGGCCTCGGTCGCCAGCGCGGCACGCAGCAGCGACTCGGCCTCGGCCAGATCACCGCGCGCCCGCAGCGCGGACGCCCGGATCGCCAGGGCCGAGACACCACCGACGGGCAAGCCGATCGCGCGCTGCAGCTGCTCTGCCTCGTCGAGCAGGGCCAGTGCGACGTCCGGACTTCCGGCATCGACCCTGACCCGGGCGAGGTTGACCAGCAGGGTGACGAGGTGCGGATGACGCTCGCCGAGGTGCTCGCGGGCGGAGGCAATGGCCTCTTCCAGCGTCGCCGCGGCCTCAGCGTAGTGCCCACGCCCCAGTTGCACGAGGCCGAGCACATTGCCGAAGTAGGACAGCCGCGCGCGCGGCGCGCCCGGGTCGGCCAGCAGCAGCTCGAGTCCACGCCGGCAGTCGGCCTCTGCCGCGACGTAGTCGGCCAGGTACCAACGCGTTGAGCAGAGGTTGTTGTAGTCGACAGCGCTGCGGCTGTCCTCGATGCCGAGCACCCGGACCCTTTCGTCGCGCAGCGCCAGGGTCTGCGCCAGTGCCTCGTGGTGGCGTCCTGCCTCGTTGGCCACGCGCAACAACGAAGACCTCGCCCCGATCAGCATCATCGGCTCGGTGTCGGGGGCCTGTTCCAGCACGGCAACAGCCTGGCGTGCCAGCGTAGCCTGGGCTTCGCGATCGCCCAGCGCCGAGGCCGCCATGCCGCGGTGATGCAGTGCCACGCCGACGCGCGCCGAGCGCCGGCCGTACACCGTGGCCAGTTCCTCTTCCGCCTGCAGCAGCACCCGCATGGCTTCCGCGGGTTCGCCGAGATCGCGCAGCGCGGTTCCCAGCGTCAGGCGCAGCTCGGCGCGGGCTGCGGGATCGCTGAGCTCGCGGTCCAGGCGCTCGATGTTGTTGCGGACGAAGTCCTTGAGGCTGAGTTGGGTGCCGCTGGCCGACAGCGTGGGATTGAGCCCGGTGAAGGCGGCGACGACGAAATCGCGGGTCGCTGCGGCACGCGCCCCTTCGGCCAGCGCATGCTCGGCGGCGGCACGGGCCTTGTCGGCCTGCCAGAGTGCGACCGCGAACCCGCCGACCACGGCCAGCACGGTGATCGCGACGAGCGCACTGGCCAGGGCGTGGCGCTGCAGGAAGCGTCCCAGCCGGTAGCGGGTGCTGCCGCGTCGCGCCGACACCGGCTCGCGCGCCAGGTGGCGTCGCAGGTCATCGGCAAGCTCCGCAACCGACGCGTAACGCTGGGCCGGATCCTTGCGCAATGCGCGCGCCACGATGGCGTCGAGGTCTCCACCGAGGCGGCGCGCCAGCGTCCGCGCATCGCTGCCATGGGTAGCTGCGTATCCCGCCGTGGCTGCGGCAGAGATCACGGCCCGCGAGGGACGGGTCGGGTCCTGTTCGAGGATGGCGCGTTCGCGCTCATGCGGTGTCGTGCCTTCAGCCGCAAAGGGCTGTTGCGCGGTCAGCACTTCGTACAGCAGCAGCCCGAGCGCGTAGACATCGACGCCGGTGGTGGTGGGCTCGCCGCGCAACTGCTCCGGCGCGGCATAGGCCGGTGTGAACATCCGCGCCTGGGTTTCGATGCCCGCCTCGTCCGCCTGCAACAGCTTGGCGATGCCGAAATCGAGCAGCTTCACCTGGCCGTCCCGGTCGATCAGGATGTTGGAGGGCTTCAGGTCGCGGTGCACGACAAGCTGGCGGTGTGCGTGCTCGACGGCGGCGCAGATGTCGAGGAACAGGCGCAGGCGGGCTTCGACATCCAGCTTGCGGCGGTTGCACCAACTGACCAGATCCTCGCCTTCGACGTACTCGAGGACCAGCCAGGGCACGCCGCTGCCGGGATCGACCCCGCCATCGAGCAGGCGCGCGATGTGCGGGTGCTCGAGGCGCGCGAGGATCTGCCGTTCGGCATGGAAGCGGGCCCGCAGGTGCTCGTCGTCGCCGCCGGCCTGCATCAGTTTCAGCGCGGCGCGTTGCTGGTAGGCGCCGTCGTCGCGTTCGGCCAGGTAGACCATGCCCATGCCACCACGACCGAGCGGGCGCTCGATCCGCCAGACTCCGAGTCGCCGGCCCAGCCAGCGGTCACGGCGGGGCTCATAGGCCGGCGGCGGCTTGCCGGGCTGGATGTCGGTGGCGTCCGTCGCGAGGCGGGTACGCAACGCCGTGGCCAGGGGGTCATCGCCGGCACACAGCGTCCGCAGCCGGAGCTCCCTTTCCTCGGGCGACAGTGGGCGGAGCTGGGCCACCAGGGTATCGAACTCGGGTCGATCGGCACTCATCGGGACCATTCGGGGGAACCTGACGCGTGCTGCCAAGTTTCCCGGTTGCGCGCCCGCTTGCCTAGCCCGCGCTGCTGGCCGCGTGCCGGCG
>JANJUH010000049.1 GCA_024710675.1 Lysobacterales bacterium | reverse complement strand
CAGCCCCAGCAGGCGCAGGCTGTCGAGGTGGGCGCTGCTGCCAGGCGCCTGCGCGGCGCGCAGCGCCAGGGCTTCGCGCGCGACCGGCAAGGCCGCGGCGAAGTCTTCCATGTCGTAGAGGGTGTAGGCCTTGCGGTGCATGACCTCGGCGAGCGCCTCTGGCAAGGCCTTGGCGCGTGCCAGCTCGATGGCTTCGTCGAAGCGTTCGATGGCCTTCGCGCGCAGCCCGATGCTCTGGTAGACGCCGCCCAGGATCGTCGCCAGCTCTGCGCGCGTGCCCGGTTGGTCCTCGAGCGAGTCGCGCAGGCGCTCACTGCCGGCATCCAGAAAGTGCGAGACCGGCAGGTCACGCCGCCCGGCCAGTTCGGGATCGGCGCCCTGGAAGACCGAGACCATGTAGTCCTTGACCGCCCGCGCCGTGCGCTCGGCCGCCTGCGCGCTGTCGCGCTCGACACGCATCTGCCAGGAGAACGCGCCCAGCAGCACGAGGAAGCTCGCTGTGACGCTGACCGGTATCCAGCGCCGCCGCAGCCATTTGCGCAGCAGGTACGCGGGCGTCGCCGGCCGCGCGCGGACCGCCTCATGGCCGAGGAATCGGCGCAGGTCTTCGGCCAGCTCGCCGACGCTGGCATAGCGTGCCTCGGGATCCCGCTGCGTGGCCCGCTCGATGATGGCAGCCAGGTCGTCAGGCAAGCGGCCCAGATCCGGCGTGCTGCCTTCGGGCCATTCCAGATCCAGCAGCTCGGCCATCACCAGGCCCAGGCTGTAGATGTCGGTGGCCGTGCCGACGCGGCGACCCGCTTTCTGCTCCGGACTGGCGTAGCGCGGGGTGTAGGCGCGATGCGTGGATTGCGGGTCGACCCCTTCGCTCTCGAGGCGGTCCTCGGGTGCGCCGTTCAATTGATCGGCGTCTTCGAGCAGGCGCGAGATGCCGAAGTCGAGCAGCATCGGGCGGCCGGCTTCTGTCACCAGGATGTTGCCGGGCTTGAGGTCGCAATGGACGACCAGTTGCTGGTGGGCGAAGGACACCGCCGAGCAGATCTCGCCGAGCAGGCGCAGGCGTGCGGCGGTGTCCAGCGCACGGCGCCGACAGTAATCCAGCAGCGGCAGGCCTTCGACGAACTCCATGACCAGATAGGGCTGCCCGCCCGGTGTGCTGCCGCCGTCGAGCAGGCGGGCGATGTTCGGATGGGCCAGCGAGGCCAGGATTTGCCGCTCGCGTGCCAGAAAGCGCAGGGCGGCGAGACTGGGCACGCCGGCCAGCAGCTTGATCGCCGCACCCTGCCGGAAGTGGCCGTCGCTGCGTTCGGCGTGGAACACCTTGCCCATGCCGCCCGCGCCGATCTCCGCCCCCAGGGTCCATGCCCCCAGCGTGTCTCCCGGGCCGGCCCCGGCCGCGATCCGGTTCAGGGCCTGGTGCAGTGGCGCGACATCGAGGGTGGCGGTGGCGTGGGCGAGCAGCCGCCGCAGCTCTACGATGACCGCGGGATCTTCCTGGACGCCTTCCAGGGCGGCTGCGCGCGCGTCCGCGGGCAGGTCCATGAACTCGGCGAAGAGGGTCTTGGCGCGGGCAAACTGGGCAGGGCTCAGTGTCGCGCTCACAGGCGTGTCCCCAGGTGTGCGCCCAGCCAGGTCTTGGCAAAGCGCAGCTCACGATCGACCACCTGCACGGAGACTTCCAGCACAGTGGCGATCTGCTGGCGATCCAATCCGGCGAAGTAACTCAAGTGCAAGACCGAAGCTGCGCGCGGGTCGAGTCGCTCCAGTTCCTTCAGTCCCTGGTCGATGGCGAGCAGGTCGGCCATCGCCGATTCCTCGCTGGCCTCGGCCTGCGAGAGCGTCACGTGCAGCACGCCGCCGCCGCGCTTGTCGGCACTGCGTGCGCGCGCGTGGTCGATCAGTACGGCGCGCATGTACAGCGACATCGAGGCGCAGAAATGGGCACGATCTTCCCAAGCCGGTTCGCTGCCGAGCACGCGCAACACCGCCTCGTGCACCAGTTCGGTCGGCGACAGGCAGGCCGGTCCCGGGGCCGCGGCCAGCCGGTCGCTGGCGATCTTGCGGAGCTGCGCATACGCCAACTCGAACAGGCGTTCGCGGGCTTGCGGTTGTCCGCGACGCCAGCCCTCGAGTTGTGCAGTCAGGCTACCGCTGATGGGAAGTTCGGACATCGGCTGCGCCTCGGCGAAGGACCGGAGTGCCGCCATGGCGACGACTCTTCTCACCAGCATAACCGGCCGGCGCGCGAGACTTCGTGCCGTGTGGAGCAGGGTAGGGATGGGAGCATTCCGCGGCCTTGCCGGTGCGTTTCGCTGCGCTCACCGGCACCCTGCGCGGGCTCCGAGAGGGTGCTTCGGGCGCGTAGGGTGTGCTTCGCGCAGCGAAGCGCACCGTCAGGGCTGCAGGCTGCCGCTTGGCTTTGGTCTAGAACACCTGCTGGACGCGGAAGGCGAGCTGTCCGGCCTCGTCGTCGATGCTGCGGTCCTCGCCCTCGACCCAATTCAGCATCAGGCGCAGGTCATCGTTGACGTAGCGGGTGATGCCGAGGATGAAGCGGCGGGCCTCGGTGCGGTCGGCATCGCGCAGGCGGATCCGGTCGGCACGCGCGATGAGCTCCCAGCGGCCTTCGCCGACTTCCTCGATGCCGTCGAACACGCCTTCCTCGGCGTCGTAGGCGCGGGCGCCGCCAAAAACCCAGCCGGCCTGCAGGTAGGCGGCATCGAGGCGGCCGTCGCCGTCGGGGCCGGCCAGCGTCGCGCGCGCCCATTCCGACTGCCAGTGGAAGCCACCCAGGCGTCCGGCGAACTCGAGGCCCGCGCTGCGCTGCTCGAAGTCATGGCCCGCGGCGCTCTCGAACAGCAGGGCCTCGGGGCCGCGGCGACCGGCATAGGCGGCCCCAATCTCCACTGCCGGCGTGTTCTGCCCACCGTCCTCGTAACTGCCCCACGCGCCGAGGTGGACCAGGCGCTGCTCGTCAAGGACCGGCGCCCAGGTGCCGCGCACTGCCGCGCCCCAGCCCTCGTTGCGGCGCGTGTTGTCCTCGCGCAGCGAGAACACCGACAGTCCGAGCGAGCCGGCGGGCAGGGGGCGCAGCCAGCCGACGCCCTGTTGCCACTGGCGATCGGCGAAGAGTCCCGATGCCGTGGTGAAGCCGCGTTCCATCACGCTGATGTCGTTCGAGCTGGTCAGTTCTTCGAGCGAGCGGAAGGGCTTGAACTGGCCGAGGGTCAAGGTTCCGCCCGCGAGATCGCCTTCGACGTAGACATCGCGCAGGTCGACATTGCCGCCCGACAGTTCCACCTGGACGCGGTAGTTCCAGCCCGCGGCGGCGCCGTCGACATTGACCCGCGCGCGACGGAACTCGGTGCCGCCGGTGGCCTCGCGCTGGCCGCTGTCGTGCGCATACAGGTCATAGTGCAGGCGGCCGCCGACCGAGAATGCGCGCTCGCCATCGGCCGACTCGACATCGAGGCCGGGCCCGGCTTCGACGGTCGCCGTCTCCACCGGCGCCGATGCTGCCGCTGGTGCTTGTGCCCGTGTTTCCAGTTG
>JANJUH010000029.1 GCA_024710675.1 Lysobacterales bacterium | reverse complement strand
CCGGGGGCGCGTGGCCCCCCCCCCCGGCGGGGGGTGGTTGGGGTTGGGGGGGGGCCGCCCCCGGGGCCCCCCTTTGGCGGGCGGGGTGCTTGGGCGGGGGGGGGCCGGCCGGCCCCCCCCCCGCCGGCTTCCGTCATGACGTGCCCGGCCTCAGGGCAGGCGCACGGCGATCGGGATCCTCAGCGTCGGGCTGTTGCCCGAGGTCGGGGTCAGCACCGCCTCACCGAAGGAGAAGGTGGTGGTGAGCCCGGTGGACTGGATCGTGAACGTCACGGCCTGGGTGCCACCGGCAGGAATGGTGAAGCTGCTCGGGGAGGCGCTTCCGGTCACGCCGGTGATGCTGACGTTCCAGGTGACGGCCGCAGCCTCGGTCGAGCGGAAGGTGCGGGTGAACGCGCAGTTCGGCGAGCAGGCGTCGTTGCCGAGCGAGGCCAGGTTCAGCGTGGCCGGGTTGCCACCGCCCGCTGGATTCGCCGCCTGGAAGTTGGCCTGGGTCTCGTTGAGCACCAGCCCAGCCTTGGCCGCATTGAAGGGCTGCACGCGACCGGCGCCGCGATCGAAGGGATCCGAGGGCGTGGTGCCGTTTTCCTTGAGCATCGAGGTCTTCGCGGTCATCGCCAGCGCGCTCTTGATCTCCATCGGCGTCCAGTCCGGGCGGGCGCCCTTGATCAGCGCCGCGGCACCCGCGGCATGCGGAGCCGCCATCGAAGTGCCTTGCAGGAAATCCACGGAGTTCGGGCCGCCGTCGGTGGAATAGACCGCGAGGATCGACACGCCCGGCGCGGCAACGTCCGGCTTGATGCTGTCGAGGAAGGTGGTGCTCGGGGAGCTGGGCCCGCGCGAGGAGAAGCTCGCCATGATGTCGCCGAAGGAGGCGTCGATCGAGCGCAGCGCCGGCGTCTGCGCCGCCACTTGGGTCGAGTTGCCGGGATTGGCGTCGACGAAAGTGCGCAGCGCAGCCCCGGAAGCCTGCGAAATCATCACGCTCGGATGGGTGGTCGGCACGCTGCCCATCACGGTCGGCGCACCGGCCGCATTGTTCGAGACGATCAGCGCGACCGCGCCGGCGCCGATGGCGTTGTTGAACTTCTCGGCAAAGGTGCAGCCGCCGCGTTCGATCAGCGCGATGTTGCCGGTGAAATAGCCGGCCGGGAACGGCGAGGCCGCGCCACAGCCCTGCGGGGCCACCGTCGCGAACTTCACCGCTGCGGTTGCCGTGCTCGTCGGACTGCCGCTGCCATACCCCGCACCGATGTTCTGCCGCGCCGCCGGCGGCGCCGGCGACTGCACCGAGACGCCGGCCGAAAAGATCGCGCGGTCATGGGTCGAGGCGCCCACCGTCATCGTCCACGGCTCGCGATGGCCCAGGGTGTTGGCGGCCGGACCCGAGTTGCCGGCCGAAGCCGACACCAGGATGCCGGCGTTCTGCGCGCTCAGCATCGCCAGCGAGACGGTGTCCGACCAGGGATTGTTGCCGCCGCCGATCGAGTAGTTGATGACATCGACCACGCCATCGGCAACCGCCTGGTTGACCGATGCGGCCGTCGACGTGCTGGGGCACAGGCCGGTCGGGCCATTGGCCGTCGTGCACGAGTAGCAGGCGTCGTAGATCACCAGGGAGGCCTGGGGCGCGACGCCGGAGATCCGCGCCGTCAGGCCGTTGCCGTTCGGGACCGCAACGGTCCACGGATTGCCGGCCGAGGTGCTGGCCGTGTGCGAGCCATGGCCATTCTCGTCGCCGACGCCCAGCGTCTCCCGGTAGGTGCCCGCGAGGCACGAGGCGCTGGGCGGCTGCGTGTCGACGAAGTCCCAGGTGCCGATGACCTTGTCGTTGCAGTTCTCGGTCACCGTCCCGGTACCGGCATTGCACCAGCCCAGGCGGGTCGTGCCACCGAGCGGATTGATGTGGTCGTAGCCGTCCGGCGAGGGATCGGCGAAGGCCGGGCTGGCCATGTTGGCGCCGGAATCGATGATGCCGACGACCACGCCTGCGCCGCGGTTTGGCGTACCGAAGCCACCCTCCACGCCATTGGCGAAGATCGAGACCTCGGTGCTGGCGCCGGCGGCGCCCATCCACAATTGCGGGGCGCCGATGAAGTTCGGGCCGGCGTCGGTGTTCAGCACTTCGTCGCGCCGCGCCTCGACCAGCAGCACCTCGGCATCCGCGGCGAGGGCCGCGGCCTCGTCTGCCGACAGCCGCACCACGACCGCGTTGAGCGCATGCTGCATCTGCTGGCTGGCTTCCAGCGCACGGCCGAAGCGCGATCCGACGCGCTCCAGGAACTGGCCCTGGCTCTGCTTGAGGTGATCGACGTAGACCAGGGCCTGCCGGCTCTGCACATCGAGGCGGCCGCCCTTGTCGGCTCGCCGCGGAATCGCCTCGAAGCGACTGTCGCCTCCGTCGTAGCCGGCCACCGGCGGCGCGCGCAAGACCACGATGTAATCCGTCATCGCCGTGCTCTTGGCATCGGCGAACCCCGCCGACGAAACGAGGGCCGCGAGCAGCGCGGCGCTGAGTGACTTGCCGATCGACATGAGCTGAACCTCCCGGGGAACTTGACTTCCCATTCGATCACCGATTGCCGGCGCTGTCGAGTGAAGCCGTGCCACGCTTCATCAACTCGACCGGGCGACCCGCCAGCAGCCGTGGCCCCAGCGCGCTCCAGCCCAGCCGCTGGTACCAGTCGCGATGGTCCGGCGTGAACAGGTGCAGATGATCGATGCCCACGCCGCGGGCGTGGGCCAGCATGGCGCCGACCAGGGACCTGCCGAGGCCGCGACCACGCTGTTCCGGGACGACATAAAGGCTGGCCAGCCAGGGCGACAGGTCGGCGAACTCCGGGGCGTCCTCGATGACCAGGCTGACTGATCCCGCCACGGCAGATCCGGCATCGAGCGCAACCAGCGTGGTCGGACAAGCGGGCGAAAGGAGGTGCGACTCCAGCTCGGACCGGGCCGAATCGAGCGACCAGCCGGGCATCAGCGTCCCCCACTCGGCGTGGTGCCATTCGGCCAGCACATCGACCACCTGCGGCACCCTGCTGATCGGGACGATGCGCCAGGACATGGGTCGAAGCCGCTCGTCAGTAATAGGTCATCGCCGCGGCATTCAGCAGGCCCACGGTGATCGACACCGAGGCCACCAGGCTGGCTGCCGCCTGCTCGCCGCGCGCGATCCGGTCGGGCAGGCCGGCCAGGACCAAGCGCAGCACGACGAAAGTCAGCACCTGGATCACCAGGGCCACCAGGCCCCAGAGCGCGCAGTCGACCAGCCCGATCGCATTGGTGATCGCGGCATGCAGCGGCAGCGCGAAGCCGATCAGCGAGCCACCGAGCGCGGTGGCGGCGGCGTGATTGTTCAGGCGGATCAGCACGAACTCGTGCTGCGGCGTCAGCAGGGTGTAGAGATAGAGGTAGACCAGCATCAAGCCGATCGCCAGCCCGAAGTAGGCGAGGAAGGTGGGCAGCCCCTGCAGGGATGTTCCGGCCGATTCGAGCACGCTGCGGACCTCTGCGACGATCGCTGCCGAGCATAGCCTCCCCGCCACGGGCGGGTCAGCGCCGCGCCAGTCTCGACTCCAGTTGGTCTTGCGCGCGCTCGAGCACCGGATCGGGGTTGGCGCCCGCCTGCTCGCGTGACACCGCGAGTGCCCGGCGGGCGCTGTCGACCTGCCCGGCATCGGCCAGCGCTGTGGCGACGCGCAGCCATGCCCGCGCGCGCGCGACCGGCGAGCCACGGGCATCGATGCCGGCGAGTTCGTCGAGCGCCCGTGCGAGCGTTGCCGACCGGGCCTCGACCTGCGCCATCGCAAGCGCCTGTTGCCGGAGCAAGGCCCTTGCCGCAAGGGCCTCAGAGTGCGCGGTCCTGGCCTGTCCGAGCGACCAGCCCAGCGTCCCGAGCAAGAGGACCAGGCTGGCGCCGGTCACAACGGTCGCCAGCCGATGGCGTGACAGGAACTTGCCGAAGCGGTACCAGCCGCGGTCAGGCCGCGCATGGATCGGACGTCCGGACAGGTAGCGACGCAGATCGTCGGCCAGCGCGGCGGCCGATGCATAACGCCGTTCCGCTTCGGGGTGGATCGCCTTGAGCAGGATCGTGTCGAGATCGCCTGCCAGTCGGCGCGCCCAGGGCACGGCCTGTGCGCGTGCGGCCTCGCTGACTGCGCTGCTGGGCCGCAGGGCGCGCTCCTCGCTGATCTCCTGGGCGAGGCGCTCGACCCGGCCGCTGCGCTGGTGCGGCAGGCGTCCCGTCAGCAGCTCGTAGAGCAGCACGCCGAGGCCGTAGACATCGGCAGCCACCGAGACATCCTCGCCACGAACCTGCTCCGGCGCGGCATAGGCAGGCGACAGCACGCGCACGCCGGTCGCCGTCACCACGAGCTGGTCGGTGTCTTCGCCGAGCACCTTGGCGATCCCGAAGTCGAGCAGGTGCGGCTTGCCCTCTTCGTCGACCAGCACATTGCCCGGCTTCAGATCGCGATGCACCACCAGTTGCCGGTGGGCGTGGTCGACCGCGTCGGCGACCTCGGCGAGCAGGCGGATGCGGGCGGTCAGCCCGAGGCCGGCGCGGCGCGCGTAGGCGGTGATCGGCTCGCCGCGGATGAACTCCATGGCCAGGAAGGGACGGCCGTCCGGCGTGATCCCGGCATCGAGCATGCCGGCAATGGCCGGGTGCGAGAGCCGCGCGAGGATCCGGCGCTCCTGCAGGAAGCGCTCCAGCAGCGCATCGGAATCCATGCCGCGCTTGAGCAGCTTGACGGCAGCCCGGTGGCCGACGCCGCCGCCCAGGGATTCGGCCAGCCACACTTCGCCCATGCCGCCGCGACCGATCGCCTCGATGACGCGCCAGCCGCCGCCGAGTTCCGGTCGCTGGTCGGCGGCGATCGGTGCCAGCGTCTCCTCACGGTGTTCGAGCAGGCCGTCGGATTGCGCGTCGGCTGCGATCAGCGCACGGACTTCCGCGGCCAGGGCCGCCTCCTCCTCGGCGAGCAAAGCCAGGGCAGCCTCGCGGGCATCGCCCTCCAGCTCGACGATGCGATCGAACTCGGCAGATACCCGCGCCCAACGCGCCGGATCGGCGGTGCTCATTCGGGCGGTGGCGCGCCGCTGCCCAGGCTCTGGTAAAGGAAGGCGCGCGCCCGTCGCCAGTCGCGCTTGAGCGTGCGCTCGGAGACCTTCAGCAAGGGCGCGATCTCGCTGAGTTCGAGGCCGCCGAAAAAGCGCATTTCGACGACCTGGGCAAGGCGTTCGTCGAGCGCGGCGAGCTGGTCGAGCGCCTGGTTCAGCGCCAGCAGTTCCAGATCCTGCCCGGAAGCCGAGACTTCCAGCGCGACGCCGTCCAGCGTCTGCGCACGCACGCCGCCACCGCGACGGTCGGCCTGACGCTCGCGCGCGCGGTCGATCAGGATCTGCCGCATCGCCCGCGCTGCCGTGGCGAAGAAGTGCTGGCGATCGTTGAACTCGGTGGAGCCGCGGCTCAGCTTGAACCAGGCCTCGTGGACCAGTGAGGTGGCGCCGCCGTGCTCGCGGTCGCCGCGCAACTGGCGTTCGGCGAGTCGATGCAATTCCCGGTAGACGAAGCTGTAGAGTCGCTCCTGCGCCAGCGCGCTGCCGCGCCGGGCGTCTCCCAGCAGCAAAGTGATGTCGTCGTTGGCGGGATCACTCATGTTCATGCGCGGATTGTGGGGCATTCGGCGGCGACTGGCGAGCGGGGACAGGCATGGACGATCAGGCGCAGGACGCGCAGGGGCGCATCGAGGAACTGGAGATCCGCGTGGCCTTCCAGGAGGAGGCCTTGCAGACGCTCGGCCAGGCCTTGCACGAGGCCCACCAGCGCATCGAACGGCTGGAGGCCGAACTGGGCAGCCTGAGAATGGGACTCGAGGGCCTGCGCGGCGCGCTGCGCCCGGATGCCTCAGCCGAGCCGCCACCACCCCATTACTGATCGACTGTCGCCTCGATGGATCGGGACGGACTGACACGGAGCACCCCTTGAGTTCACCCAGCAAGACAGCCAGCGCAACGATCGACGACCGCCGCCAGATGCTCGATTTCATGGCCGGTGGCTGCCGCACGCCCGCGCAGTGGCGCATCGGCACCGAGCACGAGAAGTTCGGCTTCCGGAATGACGATCTGCGGCCACCGCCTTACGAGGGTGAGCGCGGAATCGGTGCGCTGCTCGAAGGTATTGCTGCCAGCCATGGCTGGGAGCGCATTCACGAGGGCGGGCACCTGATCGCGCTGAAGCGGCCCGATGGTTCCTCGATCACGCTGGAGCCGGCCGGCCAGCTCGAGCTTTCCGGCGCCCAGCTCGAAACGCTGCACCAGACCTGCTGCGAGGTCGAAGGCCACTTGCGCGAGGTGCGCTCGATCGCCGAGCCGATGGGCCTGGGCTTCCTCGGCATGGGCTTCCAGCCGAAGTGGAAGCGCGCCGACATGCCGTGGATGCCCAAGGGGCGCTACGGCCTGATGCAGGCCTACATGCCGACGCGCGGATCCCTGGGCCTGGACATGATGACGCGCACCTGCACCGTGCAAGTCAACCTCGATTTCGCCGACGAGGCCGACATGGTGCGCAAGTTCCGTGTCTCGCTGGCCCTGCAGCCGGTGGCGACGGCGCTGTTCGCCGATTCACCCTTCACCGACGGCGTGCCGAACGGCTACCAGAGCTATCGCTCGCAGGTCTGGACCGACACCGATCCCGACCGCACCGGACTGATCGACTTTGTCTTCGAGGACGGCTTCGGCTTCGAGCGCTACCTCGACTACATCCTCGATGTGCCGATGTACTTCGTGTATCGCGAGGGCACCTACCACAACGCGCTGGGCTTGAGCTTCCGCGATTTTCTTGCCGGGCGCCTCGCCGGTTTCGAGGGCCAGCGCCCGACGCTGGCGGACTTCTCCGACCACCTGACCACGGCCTTCCCCGAGGTGCGCCTGAAGCGCTACCTCGAGATGCGTGGCGCCGACAGCGGCCCGTGGAACCGCATCTGCGCACTGCCGGCGCTGTGGGTGGGCTTGCTCTACGACAGCGCGGCGCTCGATGCCGCCTGGGACCTGTGCAAGGACTGGTCGATCGAGGAACGCCAACAGTTGCGTGCCGACGTGCCGAAGCACGGATTGCGCACGCCTTTTCGCGGCGAAAGCGTGCGCGCGATCGGCGAGCGCATGCTGGCGATCGCCGCCGAGGGCCTGCGCCGGCGCGGCCGGCTCAATCGCAACGGGGTCGACGAGCGCATCTACCTCGAACCCCTGCTCGAGTTCACCCACGCCGGCATCTCGCCCGCCGACCGCAAGCTCGCGCTCTACCACGGCGCCTGGCAGGGCAACATCGATCGCGTGTTCCGCGAGTTTGCGTATTGACCCCCGTAGGACCGCCCGGTGCTCCGCCGCAACCGTAGGAGCGCGCTCTGCGCGCGAAAGGACCTTGCCGCAAACCCGGATCGCGCCCAAGGGCGCTCCTACATCAGGCATTGCGGAGCCTTTCCCCGGTCCCAAAGCCATGATGTCCCCACATCCAACGATCCCCCGTTCTTCGCCGCATACCTTCATGCCCCGCTGCACGCCCGGGCACGAGTCGGGCTAGCATCACGGCGGGGAAGCAGCAACGGAGATCGACGATGGCAGAGAAGTCCGGGGCATTCGGTTGGGTCAGCGAGACGCTGGGCGCCCTGTTCAAGCAGGAAACGCTGGATCCCAAGGAAGAGGTGTTCATTTCCGTGCTGTTCTCGCTGCTGGGTTCGCTCGCGCGCGCCGATGGCGTGGTGACGCACGAGGAGGCCGAGCACGGCGAGGAACTGATCGAGCGCATGGAGCTGTCGAAGGTCGGGCGTAAGGTCGCCTTCGAGAACTTCGAGCGTGGACGCGCCGGCGGGCTCGATGTCGAGGGCGAGGTCAAGCGCTTCCTGGCCGTTTATCCGGCCAGTTCCACGCATTCCGAGGAGCTGCTCGAGGCCCTGCTCAACCTCGCCAAGGCCGATGGTCGCGTGCGCATTCCGGAAAAGTCCTGGCTGACCCGCGTCGGCAAGGTGCTGGGAATCGACGCCGAGGCCATGCGCGAGCGTATCGGCAGCTGAAGCGGATCGGACGGGGGCTCGCCGCCGGGGTCTGCGCTCTCCGGCGACGAGTGGGGGCGTGCTGTCCGGTCCGGGCAGCACGCCTGTTCTTCCCCTGCAATGGTCGAAAGCCGCATTCACGCGCTTGACAGCTCCATGAATCGGGGGGCACTCTCGCCCCCATGATCTCAATGCCGCACCGCAACAAGCATCGTTTGGGCGCCCTGCTAGCGCTTCGACTGCTTGCGCGCCAACGCGAGGTGTGTGGCTGCCGCCAGGTCTGAGCGACCGGCGCAGGGGAGAGAAGAAGGATCCCAAAGCCCCGCACCTCGGCAACGAGGGCGGGGCTTTCGCTTTCTGGAGGCTTGCAAACGTGACGGAGCTCAACATGGTCGACCCGAACCGCGTCATCGTCTTCGATACCACCCTGCGCGACGGCGAGCAGGCGCCCGGCTTCTCGATGGACCCCCGCGGCAAGCGCCGCCTCGCCCACGCGCTCGCCGAACTCGGGGTCGACGTGATCGAGGCTGGCTTCCCCTCGGCGAGCCCCGATGACTTCGCTGCCGTCGCCGGCATCGCCCGCGAGGTCAAGGGCGCGACGATCGCCGGCCTCGCCCGCGCCACGCGCGGCGACATCGAAGCCTGCGCGCGCGCCGTCGAGCACGCCCAGCGTGGTCGCATCCACACCTTCATCTCGACCAGCCCGCTGCATCGCCAGCACAAGCTGGGCATGGACAAGGGACAGGTGCTGGAATCCGCCATCGCCGCCGTCGAGCTGGCGCGCCGTTACGTCGACGACGTCGAGTTCTCCGCCGAGGACGCGATCCGCACCGAGCCCGAGTTCCTGATCGAGGTGTTCTCGGCCGTCATCGCCGCCGGTGCGCGCACCGTCAACGTTCCGGACACCGTGGGCTACAGCACGCCCGAGGAGATCCGTGAGCTGTTCGCACGCCTCAAGCGCGAAGTGGTCGGCGCCGATTCGGTGATCTTCAGTGCGCACTGCCACAACGACCTGGGCCTCGCCGTCGCGAACTCGCTGGCGGCACTGGAGGGCGGTGCGCGCCAGGT